>JBLIRS010000197.1:0-6837 GCA_049472415.1 bacterium
GCTCTATAGATGACTGTAAAGTTGAAACAAAGATTATGGACGGAGCTGATTTTGTAAAAAAATGTCCTTCCAAGATTGATATCATCATCATAGATTCCACTGATATTATCGGATTTGCGAGAAGTCTTTTTTCAGAAGATTTTTTTGCTTCCGCAAAAAAAGCACTGTCCAATGACGGATTTTTTGTAACACATTCAGAATCGTTACACTTTCATCAAGATATGGTAATCGAAATTCAAAAAACACTTAAAAAAGGCTTTCCTGTTGTGGATCTTTATACAGCCCCAATTGCTACCTATCCCGGAAACTGGTGGACTTTCGCTGTGGCATCAAAGCAATTAGATCCAAGAGAGATCAGGAGACCTTTTGAAATAGAAACCCGCTATTACGATAATGAAATTCATGCACAATCTTTCCTTACAAAAAGCCTGTATATGAAATTATTAGATAAAAAACTTGCCTGGTAATCCTTTTCAGGCTATTTGGACAGATAGATCTTTTTCTGAGAAATCTCTTTCCACGGAGTGATCAGTAACTGATATCATGTCCAGGCTATTCTCGAATTGATTATAGGTCACCAATTCCCAGCGGTTTTGATTTTTAAGTATCTTATCTACTAATGTGGTATGCAATCCATGACCTGTGCGATAGGCGACAATATGTCCGATGACGGGATAACCGAGGAGATATAAGTCTCCCATGGCATCGATTATTTTGTGACAAACAAATTCATCCTTATATCTCAAATTACCATTTAAAATCCTATAATCATCGATAACAACGGCATTATCCAATGAACCGCCTTTTGTGAGGCCCATTTTTCTCAATTCCTTAATTTCACTTAAAAATCCAAATGTTCTTGCCCGGGAAATCTTTGCAGAAAAAATCTCCTCATTACAGATGTAAGAGGCACTCTGTGAACCAATTACAGGGTGATCAAAGGCAATGGAATATGAGATTCTAAAATGCTCATCCGGAATAACCTTGATGAATTTATCTTTGTCTCCAACCTTTATAGTCCGTTTAATTTTTAAATATTTTCTCAATTTGTCTTGTTGCAGGATGCCCGCTTCATGGATTAAAAATACAAAAGGAACGGCACTCCCATCCATTATAGGTATCTCAGAAGAATCGATTTCAACAATAAGATTGTCAATGCCCAGTCCCATCAAAGCCGCTAAAAGGTGTTCCACTGTCCTGACTTCGCATCCATTCTGTCTCAAGGTAGAGGCATAATTGACATTATCCAGATTGCTTGCATGTGCCATAATAATACAATCTTCACTTATATCTACCCTCTTGAATATAATACCTGTATCCGGCGCCGCCGGTTTTAGATTCATTCTAACCTTTTTTCCGCTGTGAAGGCCGATCCCTGAACATCCTATACCTGTCTTAATCGTCTGTTGAAAAATTTGCATTTTTTTACCTTTTCTTTTTATATCTTTTTTATGTTCTTAGTTATATTTGCCTATTTTACACTCATCCTTTAACAATCGCAAAATAGCAACGGTCAGATTCAATCATAGACTATTAAAAATCATCTATATTTCTTTTTTGTATTATAAATTTTCTAAAGCCTAGCAATCCTCATGCCAAATCTCAAAACAATTCAGTCACCAAAGCATAACTATTTATTTTTATTGATCAACAATAGGTCTGTATTGCAAAAGTCCCCTTGCCAATCAATCCCAATTATATGGTAAAAATCAGAAAAAACAATCAAAAAGGTTTTTAAACCGAATAAGTATTTTAAAATCAATATAATGGCCTGTATATAAAAATATACAGGCCATCATGAATCAATACTTCTATGGCTGATATGGTTGTAAAAATGCCATTAAAAGGATGTCAATCATCCTTAATTTTTTCTGACTTATAATCACAGTCTTTACTGCCGCATTTGCGCAGGGGCTTCTTCCCGCTTGATTCATACATAATTGGATAGCCGCATTTAGGGCATTTGGCAGGTACCGGCTTTTCCCAAGTGGCAAAATTACATTCAGGATATCTGCTGCAGCTATAAAACACGCGCCCCTGCTTTGAGCGTCTTTCCACCAGTTCCCCTCCGCAGCCTTCCTGGGGACATTTAACTCCAATCCCCAGAGGCTTAACGAATTTGCATTTTGGATAATTGGAACAGGATAAAAACCGCCCATACCTGCCATTTTTAACAACCATTGGCTCACCGCATTTTTCGCACTTTTCCCCGGTTACCTCTTTTTCCTGCTGCGTCTGATCCGTCCCTTTTAAGGAGACAATATTTTTACATTCGGGATAACCGCTGCACCCCAGAAAAGCGCCATAACGACTATGTTTTACAACCATATCCCTGCCGCATTTTTCGCATTTCATTTTGGCAGTTTCGGGTTCTGCTATCACTACCTTTCCATCCTCCGTTCTCTCAAATTGTTTGGTATTTTTACATTCAGGATAACCTGAACAGGACAGGAACTGACCGTTCCGACCCCATTTAATGACCATAGGCATGCCACATAAATCACACGCGATATCGGTTTGGATACCTTCGTGTTTGACATCCTTCATTTCATTTTTAGCTTTTTCAAGAGCGCCATGGAAGGTCTCATAAAAGGTGTTAAGCGCTCCAATCCAATCCTCCTTGCCCTCTTCTATCTGATCCAAACGATCCTCCATCATGGCCGTGAATTGCACATTCAGGATTTGAGGGAAATTTTCAACCAGCAGGTCCGTAATAATAAAACCCAGCTCAGTAGGATATAGCTGTCTTTCTTTTGAGAAAATATACTCCCTGTTGAGGATCGTGCTGAGGATAGCAGCATAGGTGCTTGGCCGGCCAATGCCCTTTTCTTCCAGTTCTCTGATCAGTGACGCTTCAGTATAACGGGGGGGCGGCTGAGTAAAGTGCTGCTTGGGCGACAATTCTTTAAGGGTCAAATCTTCGCCTTCCCTGAGGGGAGGAAGTACCTTAGTTTCTTCCTTTTCATCTGAGTCTTCGCTCTCCTGGTCCCTGTTTTTGGATTTTTGCTGATATAACTTCAGATAACCATCAAAACGCATACACGAGCCGGTAGCCCTCAATGTATAATCCCCTGCCTCGATATCAACTGTGGTTATATCGAACAGGGCGTCGGACATCTGGCAGGCGGCAAACCGCTTCCATATTAAAGAATAGAGGGCGTATTCATCCTTATCTAAAAATGCTTGAATGGACTCGGGCTTTCTGTATACAGAGGTTGGACGTATTGCCTCATGCGCCTCTTGAGCACTCTTTCGGCTTTTATATGCCAGGGGCTTTAAAGGACAATATTCAGGGCCAAACTGTTCCTTGATAAGCGCCCTGACTTCTTCAACCGCCTCTGCCGCAAGCCTGGTCGAATCAGTTCTCATGTAGGTGATAAGCCCGACACTTCCCTCTTCTCCCAGGGCTTTTCCCTCGTAAAGCCTTTGTGCGACAGCCATTGTCTTTTTTGCCGGGAAACGGTAAACCCTGGAAGCTTCCTGTTGAAGAGTACTGGTTATAAACGGAGGCGGTGGACGTCTTTTTTGTTCACGTTTGGCAACCTGCTTAACTTTATAGGTTGCCGTTTTTAGAATATCCAAAATTTTATCAGCATGTGATTTGTCAGGAATGGACAGCTTTTTGCCTTTATATTGATGGACCTTTGCTGAAAAAAAAGGAGGATTGTCTCCTTCCAGAAGAGCAGTAATACTCCAGTACTCCTCAGGCGCAAAGGCTTTTATTTCCCTTTCCCGCTCACATATAATCCGGACAGCCACAGATTGAACACGTCCCGCACTAAGCCCCCATTTTACCTTTTCCCAGAGTATAGGACTGATTTGATATCCCACAAGCCGATCCAGGATGCGCCTGGCCTGCTGAGCGTTTACCTTATTCAGATCAATTCTGCTTGGACTTTTAAGACCCTTTAAAACAGCTCCTTTTGTAATCTCATTAAATAGAACCCTATAGATTTTATCCTTAGGGGCCTCGATCTCATTTGCTATGTGCCAGCCGATTGCTTCTCCTTCACGATCAGGGTCAGGGGCTAAAAAGATCTTTTCGGCCTTCCGGGCAGTATCCTTGATCTCGTTTAAGATTTTAGCCTTTCCGCGGATGGTTATATACTCGGGACGGAATCCGTTTTCAATATCCACACCAAGCCTGTTTTTGGGTAAGTCCTTAATATGCCCGACTGATGCCTTTATTAGATAATCCGAGCCAAGAAATTTTTTTAAAGTCCTTACTTTTGCTGGTGATTCTACAATTATAAGAGATGTCGCCATATAAAATCCCCGTATTAATAATATCCCAAATGGATACCGGCTAAAGTTTAGAATACATATTGCCGGGTAGTTTTCTGATTATACCCTGCATCTCAAGTTGAATCAATCTGGATACCATTTTGTGGGCAGGGATGCCCGTTTTTTCAATAAGCGCATCAATATGAACAGGATCTTTAATAAGAATCGACAATATAGGATCATCTCCATCATCACTACTGATTGATCCCTTTTCAGCATTCTTTTCCTTAAGTAATATAGATCCCAAATGAGGTCCCAATTCCTCGATTATATCTTCCACATCTTCCACCAATTTTGCGCCCTGTTTTATAAGCCCATTTGTCCCTTTACTGGCCCAGGAGTTAATAGGCCCCGGCACCGCAAACACTTCCCTGCCTTGATCCAGAGCAAGGCGTGCGGTAATAAGCGCCCCGCTGACAGAACCTGCTTCAACAACCAGAGTCCCTAATGTCATACCGCTTATTATCCGGTTCCTTAATGGAAAATTTTGTTTGAACGGTTCGGTACCCATGGGAAACTCGGAGACTACGGCTCCATTAGCTGAAATTGCATCCATTAGGGATTTGTTCTCCGGTGGATAGACACGATCAAGACCGCTTCCTAAAACGGCAATAGTCCTTCCATGAGCATTGAGAGCGCCTCGATGTGCCTGCGTATCGATCCCTCTCGCCATTCCGCTTACAATCGCGAGCCCTTTTCCGGCTAGTTTTTTAGCTATATCCTGGGCCACATATTTCCCATAAAGGGTTGGACGGCGAGAACCCACAACAGCCAAAGAAATTCTGTCATCCGGCAAAATGCGGCCTTTAAAATAAAGAACCAATGGAGGATCGAAGATCTGGCGAAGAAATTCCGGATAATCAAGGTCCTCAAATGTTATAAAATCAATCCCGTGAAGCGCCATAAGATCCTTCTCCTTTTTCAATCCCTTTTCAGGTTCAAAGGAAGAAATCCTCTTTGCCAGCGCAGGACCAATCCCCTCTATATTGGATAAATCATTGGCCGAAACCTTGAAAATTTCATCTACAGACCCAAACGACCTAAAAAGCCTCCGCCCTGAGCAGCTTCCCATTCCGGGAATAAGATTTAGAGTCAACCAGGAATCCCGTATATCCATTTTTTTAACTTATTATGTTATATAGTCAATAATCGCATTGATAAGCGCTCTTTTAAGAACCAGCGCCCGGTTATGTGCTTTATACCTGACTCAATTTTATTTTTATTATCGACAAATTAAATTCCCAACCATTTATATTTTATATCCATAAAGATGTCAACCTTATGGAGCTATATCTCTTAGGCAGAAATTCCCATTTCCGGGTTTTTCATCAGGGTGCTTAAAGGATTATGGATATGACTGTGCCAAGAGGCATGATTTTCTTGACTTTTTAAACAACTAACTTTAAAATTCATATGCTTCACCTTATATGGAAGATATAATGAAACAGCATACAATTTTGATTGTCGATAATGAAAAATCCGTTGTAAATGCATTAAAAAGGATTCTCTGGAAAGAAGGTTATCGAATTCTAACCGCACATAGCGGCGATGAGGCCCTTTCCAAAATGGAGACCTTTGACTGCCAACTTGTATTAGCGGATCAAAAGATGCCTGAAATGAAAGGGATCGAACTTTTGGCCAGGATTAAAGAAAGGTTTCCTAAAACAATAGGAATACTCATAAGCGCCCAGATCAATCTTGACAATTGCAGCGAGGAAATCGATCAAAGCTGCATTTATAAATGTATAAGCAAGCCCTGGGAGCCTGAAGAATTAAAAATCATTATACGTGAAGGATTGAAGAGATACGGACAATCATAATAAAACCATAACGAATCATAGCATTAACTTGTTAAAAAGTTCTTTAAAAACCGGCCAAACTGCAAATAAAAGGCCTTGAAAATGGATACTAATCAAAGGTTGGAAGATACTACACAGTCCCAGAGCAATATAGATGTGCCTGAAGAGGAAAAACCAGAAACCAAGCCCTCCGTCTCAATCAAAAGTCTCCTTTCAATCTCCATTATTTCTCTGATCCTCTTCATCTCCTTAAATTTTTATATCTTCTTTTTCCGGCTTCACAAAAAGATAATAGATTATCATATCCGTTCCAAGGCAATTTTTGTGGTTCGCATATTGAGTATAGACTCGCTCCCTCATCTTCTAAACAATGAATTTGACTACATACAAGAACATATCAAAAGCATTATCATTGATCAGGATATTCTCTCTGCCTCTGTGCTCAATTCTAAAGGCGAGGTGATTGCTGAAGCGCCAAAAGACTATCCCTCTGTTTTAACAAGGCCCGGCTCCCAGGATATTTCCGGGAGCGATCCGGTTCCAATCCCTTTATTAGGGCCTAAAGGAAAGCAGATTGGATATGAGGTCTCAATGCAGATCAAATATCAAAATAAACAGATCGGATTAAGCAGATTATTGATTTGATTTAAATATTACCTGCTTTGCTTCGATTTATCCTTGCTTTAACCTCAATATTTAGTAAAATTCGTCTGGACAACAGCGCCACGTGAAAAGCGCTCCCCCCAACTGTATG
>JBLIRS010000198.1:0-6763 GCA_049472415.1 bacterium
ACACTCATCTATTAAATCGGTAAGATTCATAAGTGTCTGATGTTCATATTTGGACCCCACAAAGATCGAAATAGCGACGGCAGAAACATTCAACCTGATTGCGTCATCTATCGATACTGTCAAACTCTCATTGGAAAGATCGTCACCTATAATACTGTTCCCCCCGGACACCCTCAAGACAATGGGTGTGGAAATCTGAGGGTCTATGGAATTTCTCAATACGCCCCTTGTCAGCATAAGGGAATCCGCATAGGATACAAGAGGCATAATGGTCTTTCCGGGCTCCTCGAGTCCCGATGTCGGTCCTAAAAAATACCCGTGATCCACAGCCAGCATCACTGTGCGACCGGTATCCGGTTTAATGATTTGGCAAAGTCTATTTTTTATACCCCAATCCATAAAATATACCTCCTTTAAAAACAGAGTAAGATTTTAAACAAAAATATCTTTAAAATTCCGACATCTTAGATGAAAATATCTTTGACAGGATATATTAATATACCTGAATTTATAAATATTTTCAAAAGGTTTAATAAGACCGTCAATGGGGTTTAATGATCACCTTTAAGGAGTCCTTAGCTTCTGAAACAATCCCGAAGGCCTCACCTATCTCTTCCAGACTGAATTCATGGGTAATCATATCATTTACCCTTATCTTTTTAAGGTGAATCAGATCCAATGCCTTTGCGTAGTCTTCCTGTGCCCCCGCGTAAGAACTGGTCAGGGTGACTTCTGAGCGCCAGAATATTTCATTTGGCCGCAGAGGTATTGAAACATCCTTGTCTGTTACGGCAAAAAAAAGTATCTTTCCGCCCCTGTCTATGGAGTGCAAGGCCTGGTCAACCGCGGATGAAGCGCCCGCGCATAGAATAATGACATCTGCGAGGCGCCCTTCATTGACTCTTCGCAAAAATCCTGGCAGATCCTCTTTGCCGTTGACAGTGAAATCCGCCCCCAACCTTTTGGCATGGTTAAGACGAAATTCATTTATATCTGTTGTAATGATTCGACCCGCACCCAATAGCCCGGCAACCTGCATATGGAGAAGACCTGCGATACCGCTCCCCATAACAACGAATGTACTTCCAGCCTGACTGGCAATGATCCTGTGAGCCCTCCAAACACACGCGAGAGGTTCAACAAAAGTGGCTTCCTCAAAGGTCACATCATCGGGTAAAATAAAGGTGCCCCGCTCTACATTGATCCTGGGGATACGGACATACTCACTGAAACCACCCGGATCATAATTGGTTGTAAGCAGGGTCTTGCATACCGTATGATGTCCGCTCACGCAGTAATGACAGCTCCCGCAGGGAACATGATGGGCAACGCAAACCCGATCGCCACGCTTGAATTTCTCAACACCTTCGCCAACCTCCTCAACCATACCGGAGATTTCGTGTCCGAGCACCAGTGGTACGCGATCGATGCGATACCATTCAAGCACATCACTTCCACAAATACCGCTTGCCATTACCTTAATCAATAATTCACCAGGTCCTGCCGCAGGTTTTTCAATCTCTTCAATCCTGACATCTCTATTGCTATAATAAGTCCCTACCTTCATCTTCATTTAGAATCCCTTATCCTGTTTAAAAAGTTGAACGGTCTTATTTCAATTATTGTTTAGTATTTTATTACCATTTTTTCTATAGTTTCAAGTGAGAGGCAACACTGTTAAAATTTAAAAAATGTATTTATAATTAAAGGGGCATGATATTTTGGGATTTTAATTAGTATATCAACTTAGTCAATAATGTGACTGAAGGACGTCCAAATATATTCTTAAATCAGGCTATAGCATATTAAAAGTAAATAAGGATGATAGGAAACCACATACTTCATGATTAAATCACAGCAGGCTGTTGAATATGAAACACTAGAATCAGGGCCGGAATCCAAGGATAAAACCGGTAAAAGAGATCCTTGGGATCAATGGGAATGGCAGTTGAAAAAAAGGATTACAAATATTGACAAGCTATCCTTTACCTGGTTAACCCGGGATCAAAAAAACCTCCTCAATCAGGTCTGTCAAAGATTTCCAATGGCCATTACCCCATATTATCTTTCTCTGATGAACCCGGAGGACCCTGATGATCCCATAATGAAACAGGCCCTTCCCTCGGTATATGAGACATTATCTTCCGAAACCTCCTATTCGGATCCTTTAAACGAAGACGCGAACTCGCCGGTCAAAGGCCTGACACATAGATACCCTGACCGGGCATTATTTGTTCTTACCAACTCGTGCGCTGTATATTGCAGACACTGTACACGAAAAAGGATTTGGAAGGAAGGGAGAGAAAACACATTGACCAGGGCAGAGATTGAGAATGCCCTGGACTATATTTTGCGACATGATGAGATAAGGGATGTGCTGATCTCGGGAGGAGATCCCCTCATGCTTCCGGTACCCCTGCTGAAATATGTGCTCAGAGAGGTACGAAGCATTCCACATGTGGAGATAATACGTATAGGAACCCGGGCGCCTGCAGTCCTCCCTCAGAGGATTGACAAGCCTTTATTAGAAGTCCTTGAAAGATTCGGCCCGATCTGGCTCAATACTCAATTCAATCACCCAAAGGAAATAACGGATCAATCAGGAGAGGCTTGCGAACTGTTGCTCCGGAGAGGAATACCTGTAAACAACCAAACAGTCCTGCTAAAAGGAATCAATGACAGGCCTGAAATAATAAAGGAGCTAAACCAAAAGCTGCTCAGGATCAAGGTCAGGCCATATTATCTTTTTCAATGCGACCCTGTAATCGGCACCGAGCATTTCAGGACCAGTTTATGGAAGGGCGTTGAAATTATGGAGCAACTGAGGGGTCATACATCGGGACTTGCCATCCCCCATTTCGTTATTGACCTTCCCGGCGGAGGGGGCAAAGTACCTGTCCTGCCCGAATATATTATCTCCAGGTCCAATAATCAAATCACCTTCCGAAATTATGAAGGAAAGCAATTTGTGCATCACGAACCTCATAGTCAAGGTTTATAACTTCGGGGGAGATTGAGGAAAATTTATTTTTTTGGATCTTTCCGGCGATCAGCCGTCACACTGGAGGGGATTTCCTGTTCCAGGATCGCCTATGTCTATTCTGATACTTTTTCTTGTGTCTCTTGGCCTGACGGGCCAATTCGTCAATACGCACATCCCATCTTTTCACCAGCGCAGGATCTATCTGCCTGCAGACCGCCAGCCATCGGAATAACATTATGGCTTCCTTGAAAAAATCCTTTCTGACCATTCTGCCTTCACCTTTAAACCCTGTTCCCCTCTTCATTCTCCACACCATTCTATAGATCTCCTTGATCAAATGCCTGGTATGAATCTTTATGGCAAAATGGAAACAAAACGGATTGATCAGCTCCCGAAGCAAGAGGTCTAAATCATTCAGTTGATCAATAAGATTCTTCTCCAACCCCCGCACAATAAAAGGCCAAAGAAATGCTGCAAGGCATAGGTATTCCGGAAGAGCGGCCCCGGTCTCGGCAACACCGTCCATTTGACCTAAGATATCCAAGAGGCATTGGATCTGGCTTTTATCCCATGATCGGGAATCCGGAAATAAGGAGGGAAAAAGTCCGGTATCCAAAAAATATGAAAAACATTTCTGTGCGTATCCACTCATAAGTATGGCTATTATCTCTTCCTTTATCCTCTCAGGAGAGCCATGACATATTTCATTATGACAGTCTTTAATACCTTTAAACGTATCAGGGTCTAATTCGAAATCCAGACGGGCGGCAAATTCCAGTCCCCTCATCATCCTTACAGGGTCCTCATAAAAGCGTTTACACGGATCACCGATTACCCTGATTATCCCCCTCTGCAAGTCTTCTATCCCACCCACATAATCCAAAATACTGAAGTCCGCTATATTATAAAACAGGGCATTAATGGTAAAATCCCTCCGGCAGGCATCCTCCGCAGGTGTTCCATAATATCGGTTGCTATGGATGGTTAACTCCCGCCGGTCCTCTGTCTCAAGAAGGCTGTCGGGTTCACGACGGAATGTGGAAACCTCTATTATCTTATTGCCTTTAAAAACAACGTGTGCCAGGCGGAATCTGCGACCTATGAGCCTGCAATTTCTGAAAATCCTTCTTACCTGAGAAGGTGTGGCATTCGTACACACGTCGAAGTCCTTTGGCCTCCTCTTAAGCAGGATATCACGCACACAACCACCAACAAGATAGGCAATAAATCCCTTGTTTTTCAATCGATAAAGGACCTTTAGTACATCCTGATCGATCGATTTACGGGAAAAGTTATGAGAAGGCCTTGACAAAACACATGGCTCGGAAAAGCCCAGTTCTGTCTTATTATGGTCATTGGATCGATAATGAGCTACGGGATATTCTGGCTGTGTATTCAACTTGGATTCGCAGAATTTGGGGATTTAACAGTTATAACAATTAATATATAATTTTTTGGATTCCGGATCTATTTTAAATAGTTCACCGCTTATTTTTATTTTATTCTTTGTATGAATTATATATATATTATATAATATCACTATTGTCTAATAAATACAATTTTATAATATCTTTAAACTGATAAAAAAATCAAAAAAGGTCAAGATATGGAAAAATCCAATAAAAATTCAGTACAAATCATCAAAGACGACCGTTTTCTCGAGCACCTGCAAAATGTGCCCCATCCCGAGTCACCCAGACGGCTCGAGGTTGTTCATGAATACCTTTTAGAGCTGGAACATCACATCCCTCTTACCTATATTACACCTCGATATGCCTCAGAAAAAGAGCTGGCCCTCGTTCATGATCCGGAATATATACAGGAGATAAAAAATATCCGGTGCTTTCCGACTTATCTCGACCCCGATACCCCTGTCACGGAGCAGTCCTTTCAAGCCGCGGTTCTTGCCGCAGGGGGGCTGCTTGAAGCAGTTGACACAGTCATTAAAGTAAAGGCTTCTCCTGTATTCGCACTTGTCCGGCCTCCCGGACATCACGCTGAAAGGGGTTTTGCCAAGGGATTCTGCCTGTTTAATAACGTGGCTTTAGCGGCACGTTACGCCCGGGAACAACACGGGATCAAACGGGTACTCATTTGCGACTGGGATGTGCATCATGGCAATGGCACACAACACTCATTTTACAATGATCCATCCGTCCTTTACTTCTCTGTCCACCAATATCCACATTACCCGGGCACAGGTCATATAAAGGAGATTGGAGCAGGTCCGGGGGAGGGGTTTACAATAAACTGCCCTTTGCCCCGTGGCCAGGGAGATAAAGAATATAAGGCCATATTTCAGAAAATCCTGATGCCCGTAGCCTTAGAGTACCAGCCCGAGATGATTTTGGTCTCCGCAGGCTTTGACCCTTATTTCGATGATCCTCTTGCTGGAATGGAGGTCACAGATGAGGGTTTTGCGTTCATGACCTCCGCTTTAATGGATATCGCGGCTTCATGTTGTCCTGGCCGTATCATCCTCACACTGGAAGGAGGATATCATCTGCATGGAATAGCAAAATGCATCTCCAGGGTCATCCTGACCCTCAACGGTGATTCAGTCAAAGATGAGGAAAAGGATCAGAGCCCTGATGCAATAAATGAGGAGACTTCTTATGTCATAAAATATGCCGAATCCATTTTTTCCAGGTACTGGAAAAGTTTGAAATCCCCTTAAAGAAAAAAAACAACCGTTCGCGCTTTTAAGCTTATCTTAACTCTCAGCCTTTAAGCTTTTTGACCAATAACGCCACCCTCTTTCCAAGCTTTATAGCATTGGAAGAGCTTGTTTTATCAGGTGTTCCCGCACATGACACACCGTAATGCCCTGTTGCGTCAAGAGGGTCCCCCACAATGATCATGCCGTATATCAACATAGCCTGGATAATGGACATTATAGTGGTTTCTTTACCCCCTGACTGGTCTCCGGAAGTTGCAAAAGCAGCTCCGATTTTGTCTCCCATTTGTTTTCGAATACCCACAAATCTGTCAAACACCTCTTTAAGCTCCGCAGCCATTGTTCCGAAGTAAACAGGAGAGCCGGCAATAATGGCATCGGTCTCCAGAAAATCCTCCCTTGTAACCTCTGATGCCTGTTTCAAAACACATTTTACCCCGTTTACTTCCTTCGCGCCTTTTATTATTTCTTCCGCCAATTTTTGGGTATTTCCAGTCCTGGAAAAATATATCACCAAAACCTGCATTTTATGCCCTCCTAACATATGGTTAAATAATAGATTTTTTTTAAAAATACTAACCGGACTATTTAAACCCGAAGATATTATATTGCAAAAATAAGTCGTATGGAAATAAAAAGGAGCAATATCCCAAAAATCCTTTTCAATAATGTTGCAGATATGTAATGGGCGCCCTGAGCGCCGAGCAAGCCGCCGACAAAAAATCCCAGGCACAGAAAAACGGCTATCTTTATATTCACATTTCCCGCATAGTAATACTTCATTGCGGCAAGAAGACCAATGGGGGGAACCATGGTAGCAAGGACAGTTCCCTGTGCCTGATGTTGAGTCATGCCGAAAAATAAGACCAGGGCGGGCACCATGATAATCCCTCCTCCGATACCCAAAAATCCCCCTGCAATCCCTGCCGCTGCTCCAATCAAGATAGTCAACAATATAGACATATTCGTTCTCCTAATAACATCTTTTACTTTTAATCATTATATCTTAAATCACATTTTATAGAATGGAGTCAATGATACATTTTATATATACTGCCTCCCCTTTTTCAAATGTAAAATCTATTACAGGATTATGAAGGGAA
>JBLIRS010000199.1:0-6757 GCA_049472415.1 bacterium
TTGCGTCAGCAGACCCTCCAAACATTATACCTGCCACCATAATTTCCAGATTCCATACCTCCTGTTCAGCTCCGGGTGGTCTGATGTCTACACTGCACTGACCGCCAAAGTCACATTCGGTAGATAGTATTACGGTAAAACCCGGTGGAGGAGATGGCGGATAGGGGATCGTTATGCTATTAGGATCTATACCTATCAAGACACCGCTTATGTCCCCACCCTGACCGATGGCTATGATATCCATCCACCAGCTTTCAATCCCGCACCCTTCATCCACTATTCCGTCACAGTCATTGTCCAGGCCGTCACAGATCTCCTGGGCGCCTGGGTTGATAACCGCATAAGTATCATCACAATCCCCCGCTTGCAGAACATACCCAGCAGGCTGCTTGCAATCATATTGGCTATTCTTGGGATCTCCATAGCCATCTGCATCCGCATCATAATAATATTCTGAATAAACAAGCTGATCAGCATCATCGACGATACCATCACAGTCATTGTCCAGACCATCACAAAGCTCCGGAGCACCTGGATATATGTCCGGGTTGTAATCGTTACAATCCCCGCAATTCGGGACATAACCCGGAGGCGGTGGTTCCATCACAACCGGATCAGCCGGATCACCATATCCGTCGCTATCCGCATCCCGGCAATATGTGGAAGCCGTCTTAAAGACGACAGCATATGTGAAAGTGGCATAATCAAGTTCCGGAATATATTCCGTTGCATCTTTTTCCGTGGTCTGGTAGGTGCCTGATGTCTTCATATCCGCAAGAACCGGACCATTGGCATCCCCTAGCCTAAGCTCCATCTCACCCCCAGGCCTTATTAAATTAGGGTCCCAGGTTAACACAGGGAAAAAGCCGGTCTGGCTTGCGTCAGCAATGCCTCCAAATATCTCACCTCCCACCAGAATGTTTAGGTGCCAAACCTCTTGTTCAACTCCCGGGGGCCTGAGGTCAACCATGCACCCCATGTCGCTGCACCCTAAGGTCGTTAACACTACGCAAAAATCGGAAGGAGGCTCTGGTGGATAGGGAAGTGCTATGCTATTAGGATCCACACCTATATAGACATTGCTTATGTACTCGCATTGCCCGGTGGCTAAGATCTCCAGAAACCAGCTATCATCTGCCATAGCATTGACAGCAAAAAGATGACAAACAACCAAAATAGATAGGGCGATAATACAGAGTTTCCTTTTCATTAAGTTCCTCCTTTCACTGAGAAAATATTTAATTTAAAAGGAACGCCCTGAATCTATCAAAACCGCTCAAATTGAGAAAAATAATGGTACAATTCACATTTTGAACAACGATGAAGATTTTAAATTGTACCTTGATATAAATTATATAAAAAACTCAACCTGAGCGAGTAAAAAAATTATTGAGGGTTAAAAAAGAAATGCGGAAAAAAAGATGGTAACCCATATTATAGCATTAAAGAATATTGGTGATTTAAAGATAAATCATATCGCCTCACGCGCTATTAGATCTTTTCAAATTATACCAGAATCATTATTATCCTAAAAAAATAATATCATAAATTCACATAATTTAATAGATGTATAAAATACAAATTTTCCCCCTGGGATTTTAAACCATTTTCAATTTTCATTTTACCATTTTCATTTTGTATTTTTAAAAGGAATTTTATAGGGGGCCAGTCCTTGACATTAGACAGATAATCCTTTAGAGTTACTGATGCAATGCATTAATATTTCAGAGGACAGTCCTTGTCATCAAAGAATAATCCCAAAAGGTCAATCCAAAACGGAGGGCAGTTATGGCCAGGCCATTGCGTATTGAATATGAAGGGGCCTTTTATCACATCACTGCAAGAGGAGATGAGGGAAGGGAAATCTATCAGTCCCGGTCCGATTATGACAGATTCAAGGGCTTTCTGAAAGAGGCGCGGGATAAATATAGCTGCATCGTTCACTGCTATGTTCTGATGAGAAATCACTATCATCTACTGTTGGAGACACCCAAGGCAAACCTGAGTAAAATCATGCACTCAATCAATAGTTCATATACGACATACTTTAATAACTCCAAAAATCAAAATGGGCATATGTTTCAAGGAAGATACAAGGCTTGTCTTGTGGAGCCTGATAGTTATTTGTTGGAGCTGAGCCGTTATGTTCACCTGAATCCGGTGAGGGCGGAAATAGCAGAAAGACCTGAGGACTATCCCTATAGCAGCTATAGGTCATATATTCAGAAAGACAGGGAAGATCTTGTGTATAGAAATCTAATCTGGGAGATGATCGCGAAAGGCAAACAAAAGGATGGTGTCAATAGGTACAAAGAGTTTGTGGATAGCACAAAGGGCAGAGTATTGACAAATCCCCTTAAGCATGCTCACAGTGGAATGATTTTGGGAGAGAAAGCATTTATTAAAATGGCCAAACAAAGGCTAAAAGGAATGAATATGATCAAAAGAGATTCCCCGCGTCCGACAGATCCCCATACATTCTGTAATAGTGATAGTTTCATCGACCGGATATGCTCCTATTTTGGAAAATCCATGGATGATCTTTTCAATGAAAAGGGAGAACCCAGGAATATTGCCCTATACCTGGTAAAAAAATATACCTCATTATCTAATAAAGAGATAGGAAATCTCTTCGGAAATATAAGTTATTCGGCTGTAGCCAAGGTGTATCAAAGATTTAGACAAAAGATAACCTGCGATCCTGAATTGGCTGAAAAGGTCAAGGCTATTACCGAATATTTGTTTTCTTTGTCCGATGACAAAAACTGAATACACAGTTGCTACAATTAGAATTTGCTGATTGGTTATATTTTGCCTTGTAATGGAACATCCGGTTTGATAGCATATTATTTATGTTTAAAAGAGAAATGGATATTTTGCAGGAAATGGCCAATGATTTCTCTGCTTATAAGGGAATAATCAAGGCTATTGCATACGGATCGAGGGTTCGTGGTGACTGCGAAGGCGATTCTGATCTGGATGTTCTTATTATTATTGATAAAAAAAACAAGGTGTTAAAAGATAAGATCCTCGACCTGGTTTATTCATATGAGCTAAATTACGATTTGCCTTTTTCTGTCACAATCCTTTCCCTCAATGAATACAAACTAAATGAAGAACTTGGCAGCCCATTTATCAAAAATATAAAGAAAGAGGGTAAACTTTTTTATGACTCTCGACAAAAAAGAGAAAAGAGCCCTTTCAAAGTTTCGTCTTGAAAAGGCAGGAAATCTGCTTGAAGACGCCAAGCTTCTTTTAAAAGAAGGCAGGGCCGAGTCTTCGATCAATGGATGATCACCATAGGTGTGGATACAGGCGGCACCTTTACGGATTTTATCTTTAAGGACAGGGATGGATGGGGTATATATAAGGTCCTTTCCACTCCGTGGAATCCAGCGGAGGCTGTCTTAGAGGGATTGAACCATATAGCCGCCGATGTTAAAGCAAGGCGTATCGTTCACGGCTCAACTGTTGCCACCAATGCCATTTTGGAAAGAAAGGGCGTGAAGACTGCCCTCATCACAAATAAGGGATTCGATGATATTATCGAGATAGGAAGGCAGAACAGGGAAAGGCTCTATGACCTTGCCTGCCTGAAAGAACCGCCTGTAGTGCCTGAGTCTTTAAGGTTCGGTGTAAAAGAAAGGACCATGTGCACCGGGGAGATCCTTGAACCACTCGATATGGAGGACGCGAGTTCCATACTCCCGAAAATCAGGGAGTCCGGTACGGAATCGGTTGCGGTCTGTTTTCTCTTCTCGTATCTCAATCCTGCCCATGAAAAGGTAATGGGTGAGCTTCTCGGAGGTCTCAACATCCCTTTCTCCCTTTCCCATGAAATCCTCTCGGAGTTCAGAGAGTATGAGAGGACCTCGACTACTGTAATAAATGCCTATGTGTCTCCCAGGATGAAGGGATATGTCTCCCATATAATGAAATGCCTTGGGGAAAAGGACAGCTTAAGGGTAATGCAGTCCAACGGGGGGAGCATTTCCGCTGAAACCGCCATGAAGGAATCGGTCAGGACCATCCTTTCAGGCCCTGCAGGAGGGGCGGTGGGTGCCTATGAGATCGGAAGGATGGCGGAGTTCCATAAAATCATCTCCTTCGATATGGGCGGTACCTCAACGGATGTCTCTCTGATGGACGGCCAGCTCTCTTTGACCCTGGAGTCCAGGATCGCAGGATACCCTGTCAAGGTCCCCATGATAGATATCCACACAGTAGGGGCAGGAGGCGGTTCTGTGGCGTATGTGGATTCAGGTGGGGCGTTGAGGGTGGGACCGGAGAGCGCGGGTGCGGACCCCGGCCCCATATGCTATGGCAAAGGAGACCGGATCACAGTCACGGACGCCCATCTCTATCTGGGAAGGCTAGTGCCGGAGCACTTCCTTGGTGGCAGCATGAGGCTTCAGGCCGAGAGGCTCGACCCATATTTCAGGCAAATGGGCGGGGCGCTGTCTCTTTCCCCCACAGAGCTTGCGGAAGGCATCCTCTCCGTTGCCAATACTGCCATGGAAAGGGCCATTCGTGTGATATCCGTGGAAAGGGGATATGATCCCAGGGAGTTCACCCTTTTCACCTTCGGAGGTGCAGGGGGACTTCATGCCCCATACCTTGCAAGACTCTTAGGTATCCTGAAGATACTTGTACCTAAAAATCCGGGGATACTTTCAGCCATAGGCATGCTTATGGCCGATATCATCAAGGATTATTCCCTTACCCTGATGCGGAACCAGACCGTCATGGAAAGGGAAGGACTTTCAGGGCTTTTTCATGACCTTGAAGAAAGGGGAAAAAATGATCTTATTGCAGAGGGCATCGATGAGAATGCGATCTTGCTGGAGCGTTTCCTGGATATGCGCTATGCCGGGCAGTCACATGAGATTATCGTTCCCTGCACCGGGGATTATATAGAAGGATTTCATATGCTTCATGAGAAAAAGTATGGCTACCGTAACAGGGACAAAGCAGTCGAAGTTGTAAACCTGAGGCTCAGGGCGAGTGGAAGCCCGGAAAAACCTGAATTCAAGAAATCACTTACTTCATCCGATCGCGTGCCTGATGAGGCATTACTGGGAGAAAAAGAGGTGATCTTTGATGGCCGATCCGTTAAGACACCCATTTTGCAGAGGGAGCGGCTTTTAACCGGGAATAAGATCAAGGGGCCTGTCATTATGGTGGAGTATTCCTCCACCATAGTCGTTCCCCCGTTCGCGGACGCGTATGTGGATGAATATGGCAACATCATCATGGGGATACTGTAAGGGAGCAGGGACCGGGTAATGAAAACAGGATCGCCATGCGACTGTGCCTCATTGGTGAACTATTGCCGTTCCTAAAACCATTAGGGAAGAGTTTATCATATGAAAGTAAATCCTATCCTCCTGGAGGTGTTTAAGAACCGGTTTTCTTCCATTGCCGAAGAGATGGGAGTAACCCTCTACAGAACCGGGTTTTCGCCCAATATCAAGGAAAGAAGGGACTTTTCCTGCGCCGTCTTCACAAGGGAAGGGGACATGATTGCACAGGCTGCGCATATCCCTGTACACCTTGGCTCCATGCCCCTTTCGGTAAAATCCGCCATAGAAAATACCGTTTTCCATGAGGGGGATATGGTGATCATCAACGATCCTTTTAAAGGGGGCACCCATCTCCCGGATATAACCATTGTCGCGCCCGTGTTTTCAGAGGTTAAGGATGGGCCGGTATTCTATGTGGCAAATCGAGCGCATCATGCGGATGTGGGAGGCATGACATCCGGGTCCATGCCCATCGCCACCTCCATCTTTCAGGAAGGGATCATTATCCCGCCCTTGAAGATACTGGAGAATGGCAGGATGGATCAAAAGATGATGCGGTTTTTCCTGAGCAATGTGAGAACCCCCGTTGAAAGGGAAGGGGACTTCGCGGCCCAGATCATGGCCAATATAACAGGTGTCCGGAGGGTCAAAGGATGCATGGAAAAATACGGCCTCCCGACGATGGATTTTTACGCCCGCAGCCTTATGGATTACGCGGAACGCATAATGAGGAAAACCATAGAGACGATCCCTGACGGTGATTATGAGTTTGAGGATTTCATGGATGATGATGGGGCAGGGGAGGAGAGGGTGGAGATAAAGGTGATCCTCCGGGTAAAAGGGGATGAAGCCATCCTGGATTTTTCCGGCTCCCACGGTCAGGTGAAAGGAAATATAAATGCCGTATATGCCATTACACTCTCATGCGTTTTGTATGTCTTTCGCTCCCTCGTCAGGGAAGACATCCCCACGAATGCCGGGTGTGCAAGGCCCATCGCCATTATCACCAAAAAGGGCACCATTGTGGACGCACGCTTTCCCGCTGCCGTTGCCGGGGGGAATGTGGAGACCTCCCAGAGGATAGTGGACGTTATCCTGGGGGCGCTCTTTAAGGCATTGCCTGAGGATATACCTGCCGCCAGCCAGGGGACCATGAATAATATCACCATAGGGGGCATGGATGCGCGGACCGGGAAGCCCTTTGCCTATTATGAGACCCTTGGGGGAGGCATGGGGGCAACAAACAAAGGCAACGGGGCCAGTGCCCTTCATTCACATATGACAAATACCCTTAACACACCCATTGAGGCCCTGGAGTATGCGTATCCCTTTCTGGTCATAGAATACTCCATAAAAAGGGGTTCGGGCGGAAAAGGCCGCTTTTCCGGGGGAGACGGGATTGTCCGGGAGATCCGGCTCCTTTCGGATGCGGAAGTCACGGTGCTCTCGGAGAG
>JBLIRS010000002.1:0-29808 GCA_049472415.1 bacterium
GGATCAGCCTGGCGCTGATCCTGGCGCCCGCCGCCGCTCTGGCGGCTCCCACCGCTGCCCCGCCCGCGCAGGCGACTCCCTATCAAGACCCGGACGCCCGCTTCATACCTCTTGTGGAGACTATTGATCAGGAGATTTACTCTATTGCAAAGGAAACGCCGTCAATTATTGGCATAGGTGGCATGACTACTAAAATAAGGGCTGCACAGGCTGCGGCAAAATCAGGAACGGCCAGCATTATTGTAAATGGCAGAATACCTGACATTGTATCAAGACTTCTTGCCGGGGAGGAATTGGGAACATTATTCCTTCCTCAGGAGGATAAGCTTAATTGCAGAAAGTGCTGGATTGCTTTTACCCTGAAACCTCAAGGGAGCCTGATCGTCGATGAAGGTGCTTATAAGGCATTGAAAGAGGAAAAAAAGAGCCTCCTTCCTTCCGGGATCAAAGATATAAAGGGCAGCTTTGACGCCGGGGATGCCGTAAGAATTATGACTGAAGATGGTAATGAGTTCGCGAGGGGGCTGGCAAATTACAGCTCTCTGGAAATCAATAAAATTAAAGGTGTGAAGAGCAGATTTTTAGAGCAGATCCTGGGCTATTGTGCTGCCGCGGAGGTAGTCCACAGAGACAACCTGGCAATTTTGTAAGAGTTTTCGGGGGGGTGATAAAGGATAGAGGCAAATATTTTAGGTACTTTAACTTTAGGCACTTGACACTTTAGGCACTTAATTTATTATGGATACCAGTCAAATAAGAGAACAAATTGTTAATATGGCTCGTAAGGCTCATATTGCCGCCCTGCAAATGAGCAATATCTCTTCTGCAGTAAAGGACAGGGCATTGATAAAAATGGCCGGGGAAATAGTGGCAAAGTCGGATCGAATTATGGCTGCAAATGAAAAAGATGTGCGCCTGGGAAGAGAAAAGGGGCTTAGCAATGCCATGATAGACAGGCTGTCCCTGAATCCCCAAAGAATAAAAGGGATGGCTGAAGCGCTTCGAGGTATAGCCTCTCAGGAGGACCCTGTAGGCAGGATAGACAAGATGTGGCGGAGGCCTAATGGCCTCGAGATAGGCCGAATGAGGGTGCCCATCGGTGTAATCGGGATCATTTATGAATCAAGGCCGAATGTAACCTCCGACGCCGCTGGCCTTTGTTTAAAGGCTGGAAATTGTTGCCTTTTAAGGGGTGGTTCTGAAGCGAGTCATTCGAATACCGCCATTTCAGATATTATGGAAATGGTTGCCAAAGAAGAAGGACTGCCCGAGGGGGTCGTACAGTCGATTCAGATCGCTGATAGAAAGGCCATCAATGAAATGGTCCGTCTATATGAATATATAGATTTGATCATTCCCAGAGGGGGCGAGGGCCTTATAAAGGCTGTCAGGGAAAACGCCCTGGTCCCTGTAGTTGCCCACTATAAAGGGGTTTGTCATGTATATGTGGACCGGTTGGCTGATCCCGGCATGGCTGAAGAGATCTGTTTTAATGCCAAGGTACAGCGGCCGGGGGTTTGCAACGCCATAGAGACTATGCTTGTACACATGGATATAGCAGCCGAATTCTTACCCCGTATAGCCAGGCGTTTTAATGAAGCGGGCGTGGAGATGAGGGGCTGCCCGGTGACACGAAAATTCATCTCAGATGCCATACCGGCCTCAGAAGAGGACTGGTATGCGGAGTATCTGGATTTAATCATTGCCGTTAAGGTGGTAAAAGACTCGGAGGAGGCGATAGAGCACATCAACCACTACGGCTCCCACCATTCTGATGCTATCGTAACGGCAGACTATAAGAAAGCGAGGGATTTTTTAAAGCGGGTCGACTCAGCAGCCGTTTATGTAAATGCTTCAACACGATTTACTGATGGCGGGGAATTCGGCCTTGGCGCTGAGATCGGAATAAGCACACAGAAGCTTCATGCCAGGGGGCCAATGGGTGCTGAGGATCTCACCACCATAAAGTACATTATCTTGGGTGAAGGACAGATAAGGGAATAAAAAAAGCAATTGGATATAGGCATATTTGGTGGCACATTCAATCCTATTCATGTCGGCCACTTGATCGTGGCTGAGCATATCAGGGAATGTTTCAGGCTGACCGGAATCTATTTTGTGCCTTCGGCAATCCCCCCTCACAAGGAAAGCCCCGTTCTCGAGGGGAAGCACCGTTTGAAAATGGTTGCGCTTGCCACAGATTCTAATCCTTTTTTTTACACCTCCTCAATGGAAGTAGACCGTGGAGGCCGTTCATATACTATAGATACAGTGTGCCAAATGCGAAGGGAGCTTGGGGAAGGACACGTTTTTTATTTCATCCTTGGTGCGGATGCGTTCAGGGATATCTCAACATGGAAGGATTACACCCGGCTTTTACAAGCCTGCAGATTTATCGTTATAAGCAGGCCCGGAGCTAAAATTGATAAAATTGCGGAAGACCTTTCTGTTACTTTAAAGAAACACGGCCTGACTCTCGCTATAAAAATGATCGGTCGTAATGAAGCCTTTCAGGATATTGATTTACATGCTGCTGATATCTTTTTTGTGCCTGTTCCAAAGATAGATATCTCGTCTTCCCTTATAAGAAAGATGATCAGAACAGGAAAATCCATTCGTTACCAGGTCCCTGATGAGGTTGGACAATACATAGGTAAACATGGACTTTATTTGGAATAAAGAAAGGAATATGATTATGAACAGACAAGGATCATTAGATTAATGGACAGGATCCTTCAATTGGCCAGGGAGGCCGGCCGGATTGCGGATAGCAAAAAGGCAGAAGACATAACCATCCTTGATTTGAGAAATATAACCACATTGACTGATTCTTTCGTGATATGTTCAGTTACAAACAATCGTCAGGCCAGGGCGATTGCCCAGGAGATCGATGAAAAGCTGGCTAAACTTGGATTAAAGATTGACCATATAGAGGGATATCCCAATTCCAATTGGATTTTAATGGATTATACGGATCTGGTTATTCATATCTTTACAAAGGATATAAGAGAATATTATGACTTAGAGCACCTTTGGGGAGATGCCCCCAGGGTAGAACTGGATTAGTGAAACTCAAGATCATCTGCATAGGTAAAACCAAAAAGGGCTATATTTCCAATGGGATAAAGGACTATATGACGAGGGTTAAACATTACACGGGCATGGAATGGATAGAGATTCAGCCGTCGGCCAAAACAAAATCTTCAAGACATAGTAACGGATTAAGCCTTGAAGCGGAAAGGATCCTGGAGCATACACATGCCCAGTCTTTAAAGATAATACTCTCAGACAGGGGGAAGGAGTTCACCTCATCGGATTTTGCAAAGTGGCTTGAAAGTCAAATGATTCATGGCAGGCAGGAGATCGCTTTCATTATTGGAGGTGATCAGGGACTGGCTCAATCAATCATTTCAGAAGCTGATCTGTGTTTAAGCCTTTCAAAAATGACCTTTACCCATCAGATGGCCCGCCTCATCCTTTTAGAGCAAATCTACAGGGCCTTTACTATAATTCGCGGGGAGCCATATCATCACGGTTGAAAAATGATAATAGATATTTTCGAATTATTAACATATTGATAGGATTAGCCAGGTTTAGAAAGAAAAAAGCTGACCAAGAGATGAGAAAGGAGGGGTGACGCAGAAATGATTAGTCTGGATATACTGAAGGAACTAAGTCAGAAGTCAAACTCGAAGATCATCATGCTGGTCTTGGATGGATTAGGAGGTTTGCCACGGTTAATAGGCGGAAAAACAGAGCTGGAGACAGCATCATGCCCAAACCTCGATACACTCGCAAAGCAGTCCATTACAGGGATGGTTGATCCCATAGCGAAAGGTATCCCTCCCGGAAGCGGCCCGGCTCATCTGGCACTGTTCGGTTACGATCCCATTAAAAACCAGATAGGCAGAGGTGTCCTGTCTGCGCTTGGTATCGGTTTCGAGCTTCAGCCTTCGGATGTCGCTGCAAGAATAAATTTCTCTACCATTAATGCGGAAGGAAATATAACGGACCGGCGAGCAGGCAGAATGGCTACCGAGAAGAATAATGAGCTCTGCCGGATACTCGGTAATATTCGGATTCCTGGGATCGAAATATTCATCCGAACAGTTAAAGAACACAGGGCAATGGTTGTTTTCAGGGGAGAGGGCCTTTCCGGAGATCTAATGGACTCGGATCCTCAGAAGACAGGGACCCCTCCGCTTCCTGTTATTCCTCATATGGATTCTCCGGAAGCAAAATACACAGCCGGAATAGTAAACCGGTTTATTGAAGAGTGTAAAAGGCTTTTGTCCGGTGAAGAAAAGGGCAATATGATATTATTAAGAGGGTTCGCTCAATATCACCCCCTTCCTTCCATGTCGGAAATTTATAAATTGAAGGCTGCAGCCATCGCAACATATCCTATGTACCGTGGCGTGGCTAAATTGGTGGGAATGGAGATCCTGGAATGCGGGGAAATGATCGAGGATGAGTTTAATGTACTGGAACAGAATTTTTCCAAATATGATTTTTTCTACATTCACATAAAAAAGACTGACAGTTATGGAGAAGACGGGGACTTCGATCAGAAGGTGCATATTATCGAGCTGGTGGATACCTATATCCCGCAAATGATGAGCCTTCATCCTGAAGTTGTAATTGTGACCGGCGATCATTCCACACCAGCGGTTTTGACCTCTCATAGCTGGCATCCCAATCCTATCCTTTTATACTCACGATGGTGCAGGCCTGACAAGGTCAGATTGTTTTCCGAATCAGAATGTATTCATGGAGGACTGGGCCGTTTTCCCGCGGTTGAAATTATGCCGCTAGCTTTGGCAAATTCCTTGAGATTGAGCAAATTTGGTGCGTAAACCCTTCTACTCTTTTCTTTCTCATTTGCTGGACATCCTCTTCCCTCCGGTTTGCATCCTGTGCGGGAAGCATGGATTGACTGACAGGGAGCCTGTATGCCCTGAATGCTGGGCAAAGGCGACACCTATCAAGAATCCCGTATGTATAAGGTGCGGTTTGCCGATAGGATCGATGGAACAGTCAGCACCGGAAGGTCCATATTTGTGCTCCATTTGCAGGCAGAGGGAGTGGGCGTTTGACATGGCCAGGGCAGGATTTGTTTTTGACGGACCGGTCAGGGATACCTGTCATATGCTTAAATATAAGGGCCATTTTGGAATTGGGACATGGCTGGGCAAGAAGATGGGAGAAGCCTTGAGGAGCGTCCTTAATCAAAAAAACAGCGAAGAAGAGGTGTTTATCATACCAGTGCCGCTTTCTCCGGATCGATTGAAGGACAGAGAGTTTAACCATTCACTCTGTTTGGCCGAATCCATAAGCAGGGACTTAGGTTTCCCTGTTGTCAATACATCGATCCTTCGCAGGAAAAACGGCACTATACCACAAGTGGGATTGACGCCAAAGGAAAGATGGTCAAATGTGCGGGGCGCTTTCCATATAAAAGGATCGGAATCTGTCAAAGGGAAGAGAATCGTCCTTGTGGATGATGTTTTGACAACAGGCGCAACCTCTAACGAATGTGCCCGGATGCTCAAAAAAGCTGGTGCAGCGAGGGTTGAGGTCTTAACTTTGGCAAGGACGTTATGAACAAATTGACTTGGGAATAATTTACCTTTAAAATAGAGGTTTCGTTAAATGCTTTAGTAATTTTTCCATTAAACTTTCAGGGGAGGAGGAGCTAATGCCTGTTAAGGTCGGTATCAATGGCTTTGGTAGAATAGGAAGGAATTTTTTAAGGACATGCGTTGGGAATAAGGATATAGAAGTTGTTGCCATAAATGATATTACCGATGCCAAGACCCTTGCCTATCTTTTGAAATATGACTCTGTCCATGGGAAATTCAGGGGCGATGTGGAGGCAGGCCAGGATGGTATAGTGGTAAACGGAAAGCAGATTCGTGTTCTGGCCCAGAAGGACCCTGGTTCGCTTCCCTGGTCAGATATGGGGGTGAAGGTGGTTGTTGAATCTACGGGAATATTCAGAGACCGGGAGGGCGCCTCCAAACACCTGAAGGCGGGGGCAAAAAAGGTAATTATCAGCGCGCCTGCTAAAGATCCTGATCTGACAATTGTCCTGGGAGTCAATGAATCGGATTATAAACCCGGTGAACACCATATCATCTCAAATGCTTCATGTACCACAAACTGTCTGGCCCCTGTCGTAAAGGTCCTTATGGACAATTTTGGTTTTAATAAGGGCATAATGACAACCATCCATTCCTATACAAATGACCAAAGGATACTGGACCTTCCCCATACGGATTTGCGAAGGGCCAGGGCGGCGGCACTCTCCATGATACCTACTACAACAGGTGCAGCAAAGGCCGTTTCTCTCGTTTTACCGAGTCTGAAAGGCAAACTGGATGGGTTTGCGATTCGCGTTCCCACCCCGAATGTCTCTGTGGTGGATTTAGTTGCCGAATTGGGGAAGGATGTTACTGTGGAACAGGTGAATCAGGCCATGAAAAATGCCTCGACAGGGAATTTAAAAGGAATACTGGGGGCGTTTGAGGAGGAGCTGGTCTCTTGTGATTTTAATGGTGATGACAGGTCTTCCATCGTTGACCTTGCCTATACAAAAGTAATAGAAGGCAATATGGTTAAGATCCTGTCCTGGTATGATAATGAGTGGGGATATTCCTGCCGCGTAAGGGACCTTATCCTTTATATGGCTTCAAAGGGATTATAATTGCATACAATTGCTTTTCTGCTGTTTGAACAAGGGAATTTCCCGGGGAGTTTGAAGTGAGCAATAAACTCTTTTTGGATGACGTAAATTTCAAGGGTAAAAGGACTCTGGTGAGGGTGGATTATAACGTTCCTCTCGACACGCTGGGGAATATAAGCGACGATGCCAGGATCAGGGCAACCCTTCCCACTATCAATCGTATTCTGGATGATGGGGGGATGGTCATTCTGATGTCCCACCTTGGAAGGCCCAAGGGTATGAGAGTGCCTTCAATGAGTCTGGCCCCGGTTGCGAAAAGGCTCTCCAGACTCCTTGAAAAGGATGTAAGGTTTATTGAAGATTGCGTGGGCCCGAAGGTGAAAGAAGCTGTGAATAAGATGCATCCGGGAGATGTCATTCTTCTTGAAAATCTCAGGTTTCATAAGGAAGAGACGGAAAACGATCCCGAATTCTCCAGGGAGCTGGCAAGCCTTGGAGATATCTTTGTAAACGACGCCTTTGCCACTGCCCATCGTTTGCATGCGTCTAATGTGGGGATTACTGAATTCATCTCGCCTTCTGTGGGCGGATATCTGATGAAAAACGAACTGAATTATTTTAATGCCGCAATGGAGAATCCTGTTCGTCCCTTAGTGGCCATCATCGGCGGTGCTAAAGTCTCCAGCAAGATTGGGGTGATCAAGAACCTGAGCAGAAAGGTGGATAAGATCCTTATAGGCGGAGGCATGATGTTCACCTTTTTGAAATCCATCGGATTCGAGGTAGGGAAGTCGCTTGTGGAAGAAGAAATGCTGGACGTAGCCATGGAAACCCTGAAACAGGCGAGAAAAGACGGCACAAAGCTTTATCTCCCTGTGGACACAGTGGTTGCTGACCGGATGGACCCCAAGGCCATAAGCATGATCGTCCCTGTACAGGAAATACCTCGCGACTGGTTAGGCCTGGATATAGGACCGGCAACAACCACGCTTTTTTCCGAGGCCTTGCGGGACGCTAAAAGCATTATATGGAACGGCCCTATGGGGGTCTTCGAGATAGATGCATTCAGCAGGGGCACATTTGCTATGGTCCAGATGGTGGCAAATTCATATGCAATGACCATTGTGGGAGGTGGGGATACTGATGTCGCTGTCCATCGGGCGGGAGTCTCTTACAAGATTTCCTATATCTCCACAGGAGGAGGGGCTTTCCTTGAGCTTTTGGAAGGGAATGAGCTCCCTGGCTTAGCAGCTTTGACAGATAAGGATAAGTGAGGAGTAGAGAGGGGAGGTAAACTTAAATCATGAGAAGACCAATCATTGCAGGTAACTGGAAGATGTACAAGGTTCCCTCGGAAGCTGTGGAACTGGTAACTCAGTTGAAAAAGGAATTAAAAGGCATTAAGGATAGAGATATCGTTGTTATTCCTCCTTTCGCCTCCATCTATCCCTGCTCTAAGGCCCTGGAAAATACGAATATTTCCGTAGGAGCCCAAAACATGTATTGGGAGGAGGAAGGCGCCTTTACCGGTGAAATTTCACCTCTGATGTTGATTGATTGCGGGTGCCGATATTGCGTTATCGGCCATTCAGAAAGGCGTACCTATTTCCACGAAACAGATGAAACAGTAAACAAGAAAATCAAGTCAGCATTGAAGCATGGGCTCATCCCTATCTGCTGTATTGGGGAAACTCTGGAGCAGAGGGAGAATGGGGAGACCTTTAAGATCGTGGAGGCACAGGTAAAAAAAGATTTTGAAGGGCTTAGCAATTCACAGATGGAAAAGGTAATTATTGCCTATGAACCAATTTGGGCTATCGGAACAGGCCGGACAGCGACCCCGGAACAGGCCAATGAGGTGCATGCCTTTATACGAAAGACATTGGCAGGGTTGTTTTACCCGGCATTGGCGGAAGAGGTCAGAATCCAGTATGGCGGAAGCGTAAAACCGGAAAATTGTGACGCTTTGATGTCGCAACCGGATATAGACGGTGCATTGGTGGGAGGTGCCAGCCTCAAGGCGGAATCCTTTTCGAGGATTGTACGTTTTGAAATATAAAAAATAAGGGTAATAGTTCGTCACTAACAGAGAGAGACGCTGAGAAAGGATTTTTGGCTGAACCGTTGCTAAAAATATAATAAAAGATATAATAAAGATATAATCTGGATAAGGAGATTTCTATGTATGGTCTTATTGTTATTATTCATTTGATAGCATGTATCACGATGATTTTGATCATTATTTTTCAATCCAGCAAGGGCGCGGAAATGGGGGCCGTATTCGGAGGAGGAGCCAGCCAGACCGCGTTTGGCAGCTCCGGTCCGCAAAGCTTTCTTGAAAAGACGACGGTTGCTTGTGCCATTATCTTCATGCTGACATCTCTCTCTCTGGCATACATGTCCATCGGTCGTACCAATAAATTGATTGAGGGAGAAGAAGCGCCAATGGAACAACCCGTTCAGCCGGCACAGCCACCGGATCAGCCGCCTGCTCAACCGGGACAGCAACCAACAATGCCTGAAGTGCCGAATATTCCACCGGGTGAATAATTTAACATTGTGGAGATTTAATGGATTCTAAAAAAAGTCATTTTCTATTCTTTTTTTGCTTCATCTTTTTAGCTATTTTGTCTGCCACAATGTTACTATTTAGCTGTAAGCAGCCTAATGAAGGGAGGGAAGAGGCCCTTCTATCAGAAGAAAAAAGCATCCCTGTGTATGGCGACAGGATCATAGTGGGTTCTTCTGCAGATGCGAAGCACCTGCTTCCCATGTTGGCCACGGACTCGGCATCCGCAGATATAGCGAACCATGTCCATAACGGCATTGTCAAATATGACAAGGATATAAAGGTTGTCGGGGATCTGGCTGAGTCATGGGATATCTCAGATGATGGGCTGATCATTACCTTTCATCTTCGTCGGAATGTAAAGTGGCATGACGGCGAGCCATTCACCGCACAAGACTGTCTTTTTACCTATAAAAAAATGATAGATCCCAATGTGGCTACCCCCTATAGCCAGGATTTTTTGCGTGTAAAAGAGGCAAAGATCCTGGATGATTATACATTCCAGGTAACATATGAAGAACCCTTTGCCCCTGCCTTTGAAAGCTGGATGATGGGAATCATCCCCAAACACCTGCTGGAAAATGAAGACCTGAATACCACTGATTTTAACAGGCATCCCATAGGCACCGGGCCCTATAAATTCAAGGAATGGATAACCGGCCAGAGGATAGTACTGGAGGCATTCGATGATTATTTTGAAGGAAGACCATATATAGATCAATACATCACCCGGATCATCCCGGAAATGGCCACGATGTTCCTCGAGCTTCAGAGACAGGGGATCGACTATATGGGCCTGAATCCGGTGCGGTATACCCTTCAGACGAATACGCCCTTCTTTCAGAAGAACTTCCGCAAGTTCCGTTACCCCTCGTTCGGCTATACCTATATGGGTTATAATCTAAATGACCCGAAATTTTCAGACAAAAGGGTCCGCCATGCCCTTACCTATGCCATTGACAGGGAAGGTATTATAAAAGGTGTCCTGCTCGGCCTGGGACAGGTTTGCACAGGCCCGTTTCCTCCGGAATCCTGGGCATATAATCCTGATGTGAAAAAATATCCCTTCGATCCTGAAAAGGCCAGGCAACTGCTGGCTGAAGCGGGATGGGAGGACCATGATGGAGATGGGGTTCTGGATAAGGATGGGATCAGGTTTGAATTTATATTACGGACAAATCAGGGGAATGAAGAGAGGGAAAAATGTGCACAGATCATCCAGCGAAATCTCAAAGAGATCGGAATCGAGGTGAAGATCAACATATTGGAATGGCAGGCGTTTCTTCATAATTTTATCGACAAGCGTAAATTCGAGGCAATCATTCTCGGTTGGAGTTTATCCAGGGACCCGGATCTTTACAATATCTGGCATTCCAGCAAGACGGGAGAAAAGGAGTTTAACTTCGTATCCTATAAAAACACGGAAGTTGACCGCCTTATAATCGAAGGTGTTCGCACCTTCGATATTGAAGAGAGAAAAAAGATATATCACAGGCTGCATGAGATACTGGCAGAAGATCAGCCCTATACCTTTTTATACGTGCCTGATGCACTGCCAATCATAGACAGGCGTTTTCATGGGATAAAAAAGGCGCCCATCGGCATAGAGTATAACTTTATAAAATGGTATGTCCCAAAGGCATCGCAAAGATACACCACCCCTGCCCTGACTCCATGACACCATGCTTTCATATATAGCTCGCAGGCTTTTAATGATGATTCCCCTGGTACTGGGGATAACAATAATCACCTTTTTGGTGATACATCTTGCCCCCGGCACCCCGACCGACGTCCAGACCCAAATGAATCCCAGGGTTTCTGCAGAGGCAAGAGAAAAATTGAAGCGAATCTACGGCCTGGATAAACCACTTTACAGGCAGTATGTCGATTGGCTGGGACGGCTCGCCAGATTGGACTTCGGCAATTCCTTCACAGACGGCAGAGCTGTCATGAAAAAGATAAGGGATTCCCTGCCGATTACCATAATCATTAATACACTTTCCCTTTTTCTGATATTTGTGGTAGCTATCCCTATTGGGGTGCTATCGGCGGCAAAGCAATATTCTCTTTTTGATAAATTAACTACCATCTTTGTTTTTATAGGTTTTTCAGCCCCAACGTTCTGGCTGGCCCTTTTGTTGATGATCCTTTTTGGCGTGCGCCTCAATCTGCTTCCCATATCCGGGATCAAGTCTCTTTATCTTCCCAATCCCACATTTTGGAATAGATTCATGGATTATGCCAGACATCTTGTGCTGCCAGTCTTTGTATCGGCCTTTGGAGGACTGGCAGGTTTGTCCCGCTATACGAGGTCCAACATGCTCGAGGTTGTCAGACAGGATTATATCCGCACGGCAAGAGCCAAGGGGCTTAGTGAGCGATCCGTGATATACAAACATGCATTGAGAAACGCATTAATGCCGGTCATTACCATACTTGGCCTTTCTGTCCCCGGGTTGATCGGCGGAAGTGTCATCTTTGAAACCATCTTTTCAATACCCGGCATGGGGCAGCTTTTTTATGGAAGCGTAATGGCAAGGGATTATCCGGTCATTATGGGTATCCTTGCTATTGGCGCAATATTGACTTTGTTTGGGAACCTATTGGCTGATATATCATATGCAATTGTGGACCCAAGGATAAGTTATCAATAGGAAAGATTTAAATTATGAAGGAAAATTCTTCTATTGCCTTTTTTTGGAAGCAGTTTTCCAAAAACAGGCTTGCAACAGCCGGCCTGATCCTGGTGCTTTTCCTTTTTGTGATAGCAGGTCTTGCCAGGGTGATATCACCCTATGACCCTGCCCTCATCGATGTCAGTCGGATATTATCTCCGCCCAGTGCACAACATTTGCTGGGCACAGATCACCTGGGAAGGGATGTGTTGAGCCGTATGCTATATGGTGCGAGAATCTCCCTTCTTGTCGGGTTCGTTGCCATTGGGATCGCGACCCTCATAGGAACCATACTCGGCGCGGTTGCGGGATATTATGGCGGATGGGTTGACAGCGTTATCATGCGTTTTGTGGATATAATGCTCTGTTTCCCCACATTTTTTCTTATCCTTGCAGTTATAGCCATTTTAGAGCCGAGTATTTGGAATATCATGATAGTAATAGGAGTAACCAGTTGGATGGGAGTTGCCCGCCTGATAAGGGCCGAATTCCTGAGTCTGATGGACAGGGAGTTTGTCCTCGCGGCCAAGGCGGAAGGCGCGGGAGATTTAAGGATAATATTTCGTCATATATTGCCCAATGCACTCGCACCGGTCCTTGTCGCAGCTACACTCGGGGTAGCTGCTGCGATCCTCACTGAGTCCGCGCTCAGCTTTCTTGGTATCGGAGTCCAGCCCCCTACTGCAAGTTGGGGAAATATGCTTGCCGCGGGCAAGGATAATATAGGGATCGCCTGGTGGCTTTCTCTCTATCCCGGGCTTGCTATCCTTTTTACGGTCCTGGGTTATAATCTTTTAGGAGAAGGTATACGGGATGCTGTTGATCCCCGGCTCAAGGTTTAACGCCGCAAGGTTATACTAAACAACCTTATTGTGTTATAATCGTTAGAATTATGAAATCCTTTGAAATGTGGAGATTAATAGATAGCGGAGCCGGGCTCGCCTCCGAAAATATGGCCATTGATGAGGCTATCTTGAAAAGTTGTGAACTGGGGGAATCCCCTCCCACTTTGCATTTTTACACATGGAAGATACCGGCAATTTCCCTGGGTTATTTTCAGGATTTTTCAGATACGGTAAAGGTAAACGAGTGTCTTGTTAAAGGAATACATGTGGTAAGGCGGATTACCGGCGGCAGGGCGGTCGTTCATCATAAGGATGTAAGCTTTTCCCTTATATTTCCGGCAAAAGGCGGGATTATACCTCCCGGTATCAGCTCCAGCTATCGAATGATATCACAGGGATTAATCGAAGGCCTCAGATCCCTGGGTATAATGGCTGATATTTCGGACAGCAGGGGATTCCAAAACGGCTCTAAAAAAGAGGAAAGAAATCTGTCCGCATGCTTTCTGACCAGGATAAGATTCGAGGTGATGGTTTCCGGGCGTAAACTTTTAGGCTTTGCTCAACGGCGGATAGGAGATTGGGTGCTTTTACAGGGGACCATTATGATTGATTTGGACAGGAGCCTTTGGACTGATTTTCTCTATTATCCGGATCGCCTTGATTCCCATGAGATTATCGACAGACTCAGGTCCGAGATAACCTCAGTAAATGAGGTTCTGGGAAAACAGGAAGATATAGTACTATCGATGAAAAAGGCCCTGCTTAAGGGATTGTCAAAGGTCTTGGGGATAAGGTTCGCGATACAGGGCCTCGGGTTTAAGGAATGGACCGAGGTGGATCGGCTCGCAAGCTATAAATACAGGGACCTTCTGGAAAAAAGACAAGATCCTCCTTCTCAGGAGCTTTATCATTAGAGCTATGGCTTGCAATTGAGTGGATAAAGACGGAAAGGCCGTATTTGATGGGAATAAAATCAGAAGAATTTTTGATCAACCAGGCACAAGAGGCAAGAAAAAAGGCTTATGCGCCTTTTTCGGGTTTTAAAGTGGGATCGGCATTACTATGCAGGGGGGGCAGTATTTATACGGGGTGTAATATTGAAAATCCTTCTCTAAGTCTTAGTATCTGCGCGGAGAGGGTTGCCTTGGTGAAGGCGATATCAGAGGGTAATATGGAGTTCGAGGCCCTGGCGGTTGTAGCTGATACTTTGTTTCTAACATATCCTTGCGGAGCTTGCAGGCAAATGATTTGGGACTTTGGGCATGAGGTTCGGATTGTTCTGGCCAATCTCGAAGGGAAAACGGAACGTACTACAATCAGAAAACTGTTGCCGAAGGCCTTTGATTTTCATCCCGGTAAAATGGCATCCTGTACTTAGAAATCTTTAATCAAAAAAAGGGCTAGAAAGAAAGGGCCGGATGAAAAAGGTTGGAACAATCCGCATATTTATGGTGATCTTTTCTTCCGTATTTATAATTTCAATATACTCAAAGGCAGGATGGTCATCGGAATGGATACAAATCAATACCTCAGTTTTCGAGGACAGGGATGTTACTGCCAGCTCTTTCCAGGAGGCGGTTTTTGACGCCAACTATCTTTATGTGGTTACATCGGATTTTGACAGAGGATTTGAGAATTCGCAAGTGAAGGACCCGAACAGAAAGACAATCCTCTGGGCATCTAAAATATATGAGGACCCCAATGAATGGAAGGATAAGGTTAATGATGATCCAAATATCTGGAAGGTGATATTTGATGAAAACACGACAAGATTAGATAGGCTTTTTGAAGGATTTGGTTATATTTATGCCGGTATTGAATATGATGGTAATTGCCGGGTTTATAGGTTTTTGGAGCCCGGTAAAAAACAGGAAGTTATCATTAACATCGGTGCTGAAACCAGATCAAAATGGCGTGTCGATAATGGGAAAGAATCAGGAAATATGCTTTATATTGGAATATATGATGAAGCCTATGGGGGAAGGGCCTTCAGGTGTAATTCACCCAACGGGCCCATAGGGCTTGACAATGAAATAAAAAACATCTCCGGCATACAAGCGGTAAAAGATCCGAATAGAATAATCAGTTTATTGAGCCGTATTAATGAAACAAGCCTGACGGATGAAAGGCTTTTTGTAGGGACAAGGCATTCTGTCCCGGGAGCGGCGGTTCTTTCATATACATATTATGGGAGCATATGGGAGATCTCCGGCCCGGATGCATTTAACGATACGAACATTTCAGAAAATACTGTAGCTTTTCTATCGATGGTTGAATTTATGGGGGATGTCTGGCTTCTTACAGAATTTAAGAAAGATGGCGAGATCCAATGGGCCTTGTGGGAAACGGGAATTGGTTCGGGTGAGCCCCAGTGGAAGAAAAAAATATCTTCACAGGACCCGAAAGGCCCTTTCCACGATCCGAATATTATTGCAGTATCCGAACTTCAGTCCATAGGGGAATACCTTTATCTGGCATGCCTTTGTAACGACGGGGGAAGGATCTGGAAAAGCTACCGGGGAGAGAATGACGGGTGGATAAATGTCCCCTCCCCTTCTGCCCCTGATAATCTTTTCGGACCTGACAATCTCCTGAGAGGCATTTTTTTCGATCCCAATGACATTGATTATATCTATGCAGGCACCCAAAATGATAAGGGCTGCCAGATTTTGACGAGACTGGTCCCCAGGATAGATATATTAAATCTGACCATGCAGAATAGATTTGCCGGTCCCCAAAAAACCGGAATCAGAATGGACTTAAAGCCTAACTGGGGGGAGCCGGGATATTGGGAAGACTCTAACCACATTCCTTCGCCCCTGGTTTTTTCCAAAAAAGATCTAATGGAAATTCAAAACTATTCTGTTGATCCGAACCGGACGGATTTTTCCCTTTGGGAGTTAGATCCCAACAAGTTTACGAAGGAGGGAATATATTATCTGAAATGGGAGCTGGCCTATGGAATAGACAATGAAGAAGTCTTAAGGTATCTCTCTTTTGCATGGGACGCCAACCGTCCTTCCGCACCGAAGAATTTGGAGATAGGCGAAGGAGACGGCCGGCTCAGGATTAGATGGGAGGCGTCTTCGGACAGCCTTAAAAATATTGCAGAAACCGAGGACCCGAATTTCAGCCAGAGCATCTGGAAATATAGACTGGAATGGTGGCCCGAGGATGATTCTAATCAGATGGAATATAGATATATCGATCAAGAAGAGTATTCGGGAACGGAGATCATATGGAATCTATCGAATCTTCAGAATAATATTACATATAAGGTGCGTGTAATGGCTTTTGATAAAGCATATAATGAATCAGGGTGGTCGGAAGGAAGCGGGACCCCTCAGCAAACCATGGGCTGGTTGGAGCTTTTGGGGGAAAAAGGAGGGTGCTTTATATCTTCCGTTGATTCAGAAAAAAATAAAGACCCCGGAGACAGTAGAAAGTGGCTTGCGGGGTTAAAGGCAGGAAGATACAAACCAGGTTCCGACGAGGCGGAACTTGTTTACGGAGAAGACAGGGCATGGCCTGTTCAGGCTGAGATCGGCTGGATACACAGATCACGTTTAGAAGTCAGTCTTGGCACCGGATATATGGAGATGGATGGAACAGCCATAAAGGTTTTGTCCATGGAAAGATCTATTGATACCGTTACATTTCGAATAGTACCATGTTCCATGACCTTTCGATGGGTCCCTTTCGGATATTCCGGACATGTCATGAATCCTTATCTTGGTGGCGGCATTGATGCGTGGTGGTATCAGGAGGAAGAGCCGGATGGTAAGGATATTGATGGGTGGAAATATGGTTATCATGGATTATGCGGCATAAGATTGCTGCTTGACACGTTCGATCCGAAACATGCAAGGTCTTTGGAGAGAGATTTCGGTGTTAAGGACACCTACTTTACCTTAGAGATGGTTTATAATTGGATAGATAATTTTGGAGACAGCCGGCTTGATCTTGGAGGGATTTTTTATCAGGCCGGGATTTTATTCCTTTTTTGATGAGGACCTAAAAATGGCTAAACATTGTCCGAAATGTAATTTTTTTAATCCCTATAGCGCACAGATTTGTGGAGAGTGCGGTCATGCCTTGATTTTACCTAAAGCTGCGGAAAAACCGAAGAAGCCGGATCGCCTCAATCTCGCTTCCCGAATAAGCTGGAAATCCGTTAGCATTGAAAAGGTGAACAGAGGGGCCATGTCTCCCCTTGTCATTTCTTTAAGCTTATCCCTCTTTGCATACGGACTCATTTTGATAGTGCTTTCTATCATTACATGGTTCAAGATAGCATATGGTTTAAGCTTTGTCATGCTTCCGGATCATCTTTATCCTCTTCTCCTTGGAATATCATTGGGGAGTTTTACCCTTATCCTGGCCTTCGGGATTTCGCTTTATAAGAGATGGGTGGTTACATGGTATTATGTCTGGACCGGTATCCAGGTGCTGGTCCTTCTCCTTCTCTTGTTTGGCTCGTGGAGACCAGACTGGTTCTCCACAAAGGTTGCTGGCATCTTCAGCGCAATCATTCTTATAGAGATGATAGGCTTTCAATTTATCACAAAGCTTAAAAAGGATAAGCTATTAAAAAGTCGTTGAGCTAGTGTATGGCCTCTGAATCCAATTTTGATAGGGGGAAAACAATGAAAAGATATGGATTATTTTCAATAAAGCATTTAGTGTTTTATTTAATTACCTTTTTAACAATCTTCATGTTATTTCTTGCAGGTTGTGCTCCATTATGGGTCGGCGCCGGTGCGGCGGGAGGTTATATTATTGCCTCTGATGAAAGAACTATGGGACAAAGGGTTGATGACAGTTTTATAACGGCCAAAGTCAAGTCAAAGCTGCTGGCCGACTCGATGGTCAAGGCATTCAAGATCGACGTGGATACACTGGAGAGAGAAGTGACCTTGACCGGGATTGTCAGCACAGAAACGGAAGCACAAAGGGTCATTGAGCTGGCAAGGGGGGTTAGGGGGGTTGTAAAGGTAAAGAATAATATCAAGGTAAAATAAAGGATATCGAGGATGTAATGACGCACAAAGATAAGAAAAAAAATGAATTATGGGATAGGTTTGATAAATGGCAGGAAGAATGGGAAAGAAAACGCAAAGAAGAGCGACTGGAAGACGCAAAAAAATTACATCAAGCCGAAGAGGATTACGACAGGAGCCTTCATTCCCTTAATCCTCTTACAACAACCCCTCTACCTAAAGAGATTTTAGCCACTCAAAGCAGGGAGCCCGGTGCTAAGAGGATTCCGCTTGAAGACCCTTTAAATTGTCCCTTGACACTACCTGTGAAGATTATAAAGATAGATCAGCCAGATCCAGGAGAGGCGATAATCTTTTTTCAGGCAAAAGGCATAGACAGGGGGGATGATTTTCTGGAACAAGTAGCTTTTCAGATCAAAAAGGTTATGGAATATCTGGTAAATGAAAGGCTGCTATTCTTTGTTCAGCAAGCAGAAAAAGGGACTTTTGTCATACGGGTGGCAGGGGACAAAAAGGCCCTTCCCCTTTTTAATATTTCCGGTTATTCCGGGGAAGCCATTCTTATCAAGGCGCTTGAGAACTCATTACAATGGAGTCCCGGATATATATTCAATGTCCGGGAGATTTTAAAAGGAATCCTTAAAGGATTAATGAGAGAGTCTGAGGATCATAAGGAGGATTGACGATTGCCGCAAAAGATTAAAAGTGTGCGTGGAGTTTCAGATCTTCTCCCTTCTGAGATTGGAATATGGCAGTGGATCGAAAATAATGCCAGGTCTATGTTCGAGGCATTCGGATACAAGGAGATAAGAACTCCGTTATTTGAGCAGGCCGATCTTTTTACGAGAAGTATTGGTGAAGAGACGGATATTGTTTCAAAGGAGATGTATACCTTTCCTGATCGGAAAGGGCAGCTTTTGAGCCTCAGACCGGAGGGAACCGCTCCTGTGGTCAGGGCATATCTGCAACATAATTTGCAACTGGACCCGCAGGGACACAAACTCTATTATATGGGACCAATGTTCAGATATGAACGTCCTCAGGCAGGGAGAACCAGACAGTTTCATCAGATCGGTGCGGAATGCTTCGGATTTTCTGAACCGGAAGCGGATGCGGAACAGATAATCCTGATCCGCCACCTGTTAAAAAAACTCTGGACTGAAAGAAACGGCTCCGCTTTTAACAAAAAAGATGCTGCACCCTTTAAAATACATCTGAACACACTGGGATGTAGATCCTGCCGGGCCGGTTTCCACAAGTTATTAAAAGAGCGAATTAGTAATATAGTACCCATGTTGTGCGAGGACTGCAGGAAGAGATATGATTCCAATATCTTGCGTGTCCTTGACTGCAAAAATCCTGATTGTAAGGGATTATTAAAAGATGCTCCCAGCATGATCGATAATCTGTGCACCGGCTGTGAGGACCATTTTAAGGCGGTAAAAGGGCTTCTAAATGAGGCAGAGATCCCCTATGCATTAGATCCCCATCTGGTAAGGGGATTGGACTACTATACACGTACAACCTTTGAGTTTACAAGTCATTTGCTTGGGGCGCAAAATGCCGTTGCAGGTGGGGGAAGATACGATCTTTTGGTTGAAGATTTCGGAGGGCCTCCCACACCGGCCTGTGGCTTTGCCTTGGGAATGGAGAGGCTTATTTTGGCTTTAATCGGGACCTCCCAAAAAGAAGAGGTTTTGTCGCCTTATTGCTTTTGTTTTATGGCGCATATCGGATCGGACGCCCAAAAAAGTGCGTTTACCTTAGTAAACCGGATCAGGTTGATGGGTGTGCCCGTTGAAATGAATTATCAGGCAAGTTCTTTGAAGTCAAAGATGAAACAGGCGGACAGGTTAAGAGCGGTTTATGCACTTATTTTGGGAGAGGATGAGATTTCAAAGGGCAGCATAATCTTAAGACAGATGAAGACTGGAGAACAAGAAGAGTATCCCATGGAACAAATTCCTCAGGTTCTGTACGAAAAGTACTCTTCCTGGGTACGGGACAATGAAAATGCGTACTTACTCAAAAATAGGGTGGTTTTAGAGTAGATAATGCAAATTGCAAATTGCAAAATGAAAAATGAAAATTTAAGGAATACATTATTTTGCATTTTTAAATTTGCAATTTGCAATTTTTCTCAAGATCCCACCGGGATTTCGAGAAGTTATAAAAATATGAGAGGAGAGTTTAAGGCAAATGGCGGATTTTATTAATAATATCATCTCAGCTCCGATAGCCAATCTGCTTATCATCGCTGGTATCGCCTTTCTGGGGATTGCCGTGGTTGGCAAGATTGTCGGTAAAATTGAACCCGGCAAGATTGGTCGTCTCGTATCCGGTGGTATAGGGATCGTTCTTTTAGTAATGGGACTGTTAATGCATTTCGGACAGGCTAAAATGCCGAAACAGCCAGAATATAAACCTCCTGCAACACAATCGGAAACCAGAGAACAAACCAATATCCCCATAAATTCCGGTTTGTCCGAAACTAAAACGGAAACCAAAGAACAGGCCAATGAACTTACAAAAGCTGAATTACCCGATCTGTTTGTTTCCGAATTCACCCTGGAGCCTAAGCTTCCCATTCAAGGCAAGCCGGTTGTTGTTCGAATTGGTATTTATAATAAAGGTAATAAGAACTCGGGACCTTTCAAGGTTCAATGGTGGGCTGGTGATAATTTCCCCGGGCCTGAAAATGAATGGATAATTAGAGACATGTCGGCGCGCGGAGGAAGGATACTGAGGTATACTTATAACGGATATCATAGCTGGTATGCCCAGATCAATACAAAGGTAATTATAGATCCCGAAAATAAAGTCAAAGAGTATGATAAAAATAATAATATTTTCAAAACTCGAATAAGTGTCAGGAAGAGGTAATAAACAATTAATAAATTATATTAGAATCATATTAAGATTTTATTTGTGAGAGCAATCAGCAGATTATCAATTGATCTCCCCATCGTAAAAAGATTTTTGATTTTTTATCAAAAAATGGTATAATATATTATAATTATTATTTAATATAATTTCTTAAAAGGAGTTTCTCCGTTCAAGAAACATCAATATAGAATTTTTATATCGCAATCTTAATACATCGTTTTAAGTTCTTTAGAATCATAATATTTTTAAGAAATTTTAATGAAATGGAGGATGCGTATCATGCATAAAAAGGTAGTTATATCTCTTTGTACATTCTGCTTGGTCCTTTGTTTTATCATCGTTACCATGCAAAAACCGGTGGATGCCTATCTCAATGGCCTTGCTTTTGGTGCTAATCCTGCTTTGCTGGACCTTGATCTGGATTATCTCACAAGGCTTGCTGCCGTTGATTCTGAAACCAGCACGTTCGGAGGATTATATGGCCTTTACGGGCTCGGAGGGTTATACGGCCTTTACGGGCTCGGGGGGTTATACGGCCTCTATGGAACAGGGGGATTATACGGTCTTTACGGACTTGGAACCCTTCCTTTGCTTAATTACGCAGGATATCTCTTTGGGACATACGGAAGCAATATCGATAACATATATACAAGCCCGGCAGGGCTCAGCCCCAATATCTGGTCAGGGTACGGGTTCACATATAATCCCTTATTCGGCTATTACCAGCCCCTCGACGTTTTTGGCAGTATGTTTGCTCTGACCAACCTTTTTACCTGGTGGTAAAAAGAAGGGATAGTCGGATATCTATATCTTCCTGTGTCTAAACCTTGGAAAGAAGAACCCTGTGCTTTTCATATAGGTTGAATAGTAAGGAAAATAGGTCTTTAACTTTTTCTCTTCGAGTTTTGCCCTAAGTGCCTGTAAGATTATAAGGAAGGCAAGCATTCCATATACGATTACATTATTGAAAACCAGGGCGATTCCAAAAAAGTGGAGGATTTCACCTGTATAGAGAGGGTGACGTATTTTATTATAAACACCGCTTGTAATAAGTGACCGGACTTCCACCATTATACTAAAAGACCTCTTGAGCTTCCAGAGCGCCAGACAGTCCAGGGTTGCGCCAATAATGGAAAGGATAATCCCTGAGATGTAAAGAGTGATGTTAAATCGGAACCTTATATGTTGCGCAATGAAATATGAGCCCACAAGGTGAAAAATAACAACAAAGAGTGGAAAGGCCCTTTCCTTTATGCCGATTGCCCTTTCCATGGGTTTTTTCCGGATGATATAGCTTATAATGGTAAGTAGCATAAAGGACAGGATAAGGAAGTTATTGATGGAGATTATGATTAGGAATCCGGGTTTTGCGATCCAATTGCGTATGACTCCTTTGGCCTTCCATAGAGTTCTTCCCGCCAAAGTCAGAAAGAAGAGAACGGGAACCAGATAATCCCAGATCCATTTCCTCTGGCTGGGGGATAAAAGCCAGTAGATGAAGATAAATATAAATACGGAGATGGAAATTATATGCCATTCCGACCTAATATAAGACAATAATAGAAAGATAACCGAAGGAAACTTCATACTAAATACCTAGAATCCTTTACCAGAATTTTGGCCATAAAAAACCTGTCCTTTTCTTAAAATCAGCATAAGCCGGGACCAGGCGAAGAAATTTGTGCTCTTCCAATTTCGCTCTTATCATTTCAAGGACAAGCGTGATGCAAAAAACGCTCAACGCGATGGGATGGGCCGCAAGTATGGATGTCCCGAACGCGTGGATGATCTCTGACATATAAAGTGGATGGCGTATCCGCTTATACATTCCTGTAGTAACAAGCTGTCTTACCTCCACCATCAGGCTGAAACATCTTTTTAAGCTCCAGAGAGCAATTATACTCAGGGCTGCACCTATCATTGAAATGATCAGTCCGGCAAGTTCTATGAACATCGGGAACAGCAAGGGAAGATCAAAACGCATCATAAGCCTGCCGAGCTGGAATGGCGGAAAAAAGAGGCGAAAGTTGGGAATCAGTAGAAGGGTAAATCCGGTCATTGGAAAAAGCACCGTTATAAGAGGATAATAACGTTCCCAAAATCCCTCCGCCTTACCAACGGGTTTGCTTCTTATGAGGTAGCTCGTGATAATCAGCGCGTCAAAGAGGATGGCCACCAGATTGTAAACTATGTGCGAAAAGATATTTATTACGACCTGAAGGATGCCTCCGCCCGTACCGATATTACCCAAGAGTTTCAGAAGGTACGAAAAGTTTCCTCTTATAAATAAAAAATCGCTTAAAAAGTAAAACTTAGAGCCTATAATGATACCAAAGAAGATAAAGGGTACCGGATCGGATTTTAACCTGTCCACTAAAGAAAACCGCTCATGATCGCTGGCGCCTTCCCGGGCCGTTTTTGTTTCTGCTTTATTTCTTTTGCTTTTCCCCATTTTTTATCCTTTCCTTATTCTTCCCTATATATAGGGCCTTGCTCAACATAAGGCCTTTCTCAACGAAATTCAATAGTCTAATACTTTACGGCCTGTTATCATAATAATAATGGCATGTGATTAAGCAGTATAAGATATAAGAATAATCATTGCAAACCAGATTCAGAGGCACTAATTAGTTTATAAAAAAAATAAAAATGATAATGGCTTTAATTGCCTTTTAGGACTTGATGTGCTATTTTATATATGATTTAATTATCTGTTTTTTATGATTTGGCTTATAAAAGCCATCTCCTTTGTTTGTGAATAATACTAGAAGTAAAATTTCGGGGGTATATAATGAATTTTCCCAAGGTTAACAATTATAAAAACTTGCTTTATGTGATCCTCTTTTTTCAGATTTCGTTTTTTTTAATAACAGGGTGTCGGCCTGTTCCTGAATTGTCACGGCTTCAGCCTCCTATCGTCCTTTCAGGAAATAATTGTCTTTTTATATCCATAGACACCCTAAGGGCCGATCATCTAAGTTGTTATGGTTATGACGGAATGGAAACCCCTAATATCGATGCATTGGCAACTGAAGGTATCCGGTTTTCCAAGGCCTACACCCCGGTACCTGTGACATTGCCATCACACTCAACAATGATGACAGGGCTGTTCCCGATAGGTCACGGAGTAAGAAATAACGGGACATTCCGGTTGGAAGATGAAAATGTCACTTTGGCCGAGATCTTCAGTAAAGCGGGATATAGGACCGGAGCCTTTATCGGTTCTTTTGTGCTTGATTCAAGGTTCGGGCTGAACCAGGGGTTTGAAGTCTATGATGATCAACTGGCCTCGGGAGGAGACCAAAAGGTCCTCTTCTATAATGAGCGGCCGGCAGAGAAGGTGATAGAATCTGCCCTTCAATGGATCAAGGAAAAAGACGACAGACCCTTTTTCGCTTTTATCCACTGTTTTGATCCTCATGCGCCGTACGATCCTCCCTCCCCATTTAAAGAAGAATATTCCGGGAATTTATATGACGGAGAGATCAAGTATGTGGATGAGATGCTGGGAAGACTTTTTTCATCCTTAAAAGAGCTGAATCTCTATGATAATACCCTTATTTGTTTTACAGCCGATCATGGAGAGGGATTAGGGGAACATAATGAAAAAACACATGCAATTTTTATCTATGATCCAACACTTCATGTGCCGCTCATCTTTCGTTATCCGGAAAGGATTTCTCCCGGTCAGGTGGTCGATCAGGAGGTATGTTTGCCAGATATTTTTCCCACGATTCTCGACCTTCTTGGATTTCAGTACAATGGGACCGTGCAGGGCATCCCGCTTTTAAACGCGGAGATGCTGGCCCAAAGGAAATTTGAGATGTATTGTGAGACATTCTATCCGTTATACAATCATAAGTGGAGCCCTCTGGAGGGAATACGGACTTCGGAGTGGAAATATATAAGGGCACCCAGATCGGAAATATATCATCTGAAGGAAGATCCTAATGAGTCGATCGACCTTTATGCAAAAAGTCCTGATCTTGCAAAGGAATGGGATGCACGTCTGAATGATATAATTGAAAAATTTACAATCAAGGATGCCACTCAACGTGCGAAAATGAGTCTGGATGTAGATACTAAAGAAAAACTCGAAAGTCTCGGCTATATCTGGACTTCTTCTATAGGACACGGGGACGCTAATACCTCCTATCCTGATCCCAAGGACATGATAGGGCTGCTGGAATTCTTGAACCGGGGAACCTATTTTTATATGACAGGGGATTTTGATAAGGCCATCGAGGAATTCAAGAGCCTGCTCAAGGTAAATCCCAATGATGTTTTCACCCATTTTGTGCTGGGGTATGTTTACGATAAAAAGGGTTGGACGAACATGGCAATAGAGGAGCTGGAAGAGGCCATACGGCTGGACCCGGGATATATTAATGCGTACAACAATCTTGGCACTATTTTTAACAGGCTAGGAAAGAGGGAAGAGGCTATTGAGATGTTTAGCATGGCGATCGAGTTGAATCCAACCTATATCGAGGCTTATGATAACCTTGGGGTGGTTTACTATTTGAAGAGGGAATATGATCGGGCTTTGGACTTTTTCCGGAAGGCCATAGAGCTGGAGCCCACATATGCGCAAGCCTACAACAATATGGGGAGCGTTTTGGTTGCAAAGGGCAATTTTACAGATGCCATCGAGCCGATCAAAAAATCATTGGAATATGATCCAAACCTGACAGATGCATACAATAATCTGGGGAGCGCCTATCTCGGATCGGGAAACCTTCAGGAAGCGGAGAGGCTATTCAAGAAGGCCCTTGAAAAAGATCCGGATCATAATGAGGCAAGGGTAAACCTGGTGACTGTATTTATCAGCATGCATCAATATGATCAGGCCCATCAGGAGTTAGAAAAAATAATCTCTAAAGATCCAAGTATTGCAAAGGCTTATAATTCTCTCGGCACTTTACTCATCAAGGAGGGACGATTAAAGGAGGCGGTAGAACAGTTCAAGGAATCCATATATCTTGACCCCGAATCATCCGAAACCTACTATAACCTTGGTATTGCGTATTTCAGTCTGGGAGATTTCGATGATGCGATCAGGGAATATCAAAGGGCTCTTAGAATCGATCCTTATAATCCCGGTGCATATGTTAATATGGGAATAGCAAAATTTCATAAGGGATTCATTGATCAGGCCATCACAGATTATGAAAAGGCCAAGGAACTGGATCCCGACAATATCGAGGCTATGGTTAATTTGGGGGTTGCCAATTACAATATGGGTTTGTTTGAAAAGGCGGTTGCGGAATATGAATCGGCTCTTAAAGTCGATCCGAAGAATATACAGGCCCTCATCAATCTCGGTCTTGCTTATTTCGGCCAGGGATTCATAGACAAGGCTATTGATGAATATAAAAAGATTTTAGAGATTAACCCGAATCATATGGAGGCCATGATTAATCTGGGAGTAGCCTATTTTAATCAACAAAGATACAAGGATGCGATCCAACAGTATCAAAAGGTTATAAAACAGGATCCCCAGAGTTATCAAGCCTATTATGGTCTGGGATACAGCTTTTTAATGATGGGGTCTTATAATGATGCCTTACAAAATCTTAATGAGGCACTCAGGATAAAACCAGATTATTTGGAAGCTCAGATCCTCTTGGAAAGGGTGTCTACTATGGCAAATTTTGGGATAAATCCCATTCCGGGATTCCCTAATTAGAATGCAAATATCAAAATGCAAAATGAAAAATGCAAATTGAGGAAGAACCTCGGCAGCTCAAAAAGACTTTGCAATTCAGAGAGAGCCCTTTTGCAAAAATTAGAATGCAAAAATGAAAATGCAAAATGAAAGATGCAAAATGAGAAGGAGCCTCGTCAACGCAAAAAGGCTCTGCAATTCAGAGAGAGCCTCTATTCAAATTTGCATTTTTCAATTTTCAATTTGCATTTTATAAAGTGCCGCCCTGATTTCTGATATAACCACAATGATCTGTTGGGCCATAGGGTGTTCTGGGGCAATTCTCACTGCCGTTTCATATTGAACCAGTGCCTGTCTGTATTCTCCCTGCTTTTGATAGAGGATACCAAGATTGATATGTGCATTTGCCCTCTCAAATGGGCTGGTATCAGAAATGGGCAGGGATAAGGCCTTTTCATAAAGTCCGATGGCCTCATTTGCCCTCCCCTCTTCCCCCTTTAATACGGCTAAAGAGAAATAGGCCTTGAACTCATTCGGGAATAATCGAATCATTTCTTGGTAAATATTCGCTGCCTGTTGATAACCTGTATTTTTATCTCCCCCGCTTTCGGCATTTTTTAAATAAAGCCGGGCAAGGCCAAGATAGGCAGGCTTAAACCCTTTATCCTTTCTTATAGCCTTGTTGAACCAATGTCCAGCCTCTTTTAGCTTGCCATTATGTAAAAACACCAGGCCCAAATTATAAAAAATACGTACTGTCTGGAGGGGTTCTGTATTATTAATTAAGGCATGCTTGAGAAACGGAAGAACACTTTGGAAATGATCCGATTGAATAAGAGTGCCGGCCATCCCAAGGTTTGCCTGGGCAAAATCCGGATTGATTTTCAGGGCGGATCGAAAAAGCCCCTCCGCTTTCATTAACTCTGCCCTGCCCTGCTCCTGGTCCGTTTCTTTTAATGATTCCTGAAAATAGAAATTTGCAAGATAGGTTAATGCATAGTAGTTTTCAGGCTCTTCAGACAGGGCATCTTCCCAGAGAGTTTTGTCCGACTGCCATATCCGCACCCTTTTTTGAGTTTTTAATCCGAAGGCGCCTATCATTATTACGGGTATAATTAAACTAAGAAATTTTGCCCCTGATGATGAAGGATCAAAAGCGATCTTTTTTATCCCTTTTGAGATCCAGGTGCCAACCACCAAGTAAATACCTATGGCAGGTATATATAAATATCTGTCTGCCATTTGCGTGCTTGTCGGGATAAAATTCAGGACCGGTAAAAGTGTGATAAAAAACCATGTGATTCCTAAAATGTCTGTCCGGTCTTTCTTATATAGAAGCCATGCATAAATTGCAGACAAAAGGCATATAGTAAGGATAGTAGAACCCAATATGTTCAATGAGAATATGGGCTTAAATCCTTCGGGTGAAATGACATACCTGCAGGATTGCCGGACAGGGGGAAAAGGCCAGAATAATATGGATATATATCGAAGGAAGATACAGGGGATCGACAGTACGGAAGTTATAAGACTCCCACCCACATAGCTTTTGACTCCTCCTCCTGCCTTTTGTGCCCATAATGTGCTTTCGAAAGAGAAAAGGGATATGAGAAAAAAAGGGATAATGTCGGCAATAGAACTTCGGGTCCTGTAAAGTGTAAGATCCAAAAGTATAAGGATTAAAGGCAAGGTTATCGCCATGGGTTTTGAGAGAACTGCCAGGCAGAATGCAATAAAACATATAATGTACCAAACCCTTATCCCGGTTCTCTTTAGACGGTCATAGCTTAAAAGGGCGATCAGGAAAAAAAGTCCCGCAAGGAGGCCCTTTCTTTCAGAAAGCCAGGCAACTGATTCCACATTAACGGGGTGTGTCAGAAAAATACCGTATACAAAAAAGGCGATCCACCAATCCTGCGTCCATGAATAGATGAGAAAAAAAATAAGTATCCCATTGATAATATGGAGGAATAGATTCGTAAGATGATATCCGGCATAATTTTTTTCCCAAAGGAGACGGTCAAAAAGATATGATACAAGATGGATAGGAGTATAATTTTTAAAATATGATGTTGAAAAGATTGTTTTCAGGTTGTCAATGCTTAATTCCTTTATATAGGGGTTCTCCTTGAGATAGAACTGATCGTCCCAGTCCAGAATGTGATTTCGTATTGAGCCTTTGTATATAAAAACAGAAAAAAGTATGAGAATCAAGGCCATACAGCAAAAGGCGCATTTTCTGTCCATTTTCATTGCGGAACCTTTTTATGATCTTTTTTGATGAAATGGTAAAAGGGTTCTTATGATTATATCAGAGAAAGGCAGATAATAAAAAAGCGCAGGGACATTGTCCCTGCGCTTTTTTTACTGCAAAACAAATACTAGGTGATCGATACAACACCAATCGGTGTCGGGAATGTGGTAAATATCGAAGATGGCGTGGTCACATTAACAATTGGAGCTGGTTGTGGCTGAGGATTGAACAGGTTCGGGAACAGTTGGTTATACAGTCCTGCTATACCCAAGAGAGGCGCAATCTGCAGGAATGGAACCTGATAGGTCAGCCCGCCGGTTGTCTGAACCGGATAGTAAAGATTTGAATAGCTGAATGGACTGTACATACTGCTGTAGCCGCCGTAATAGCCACCATAGCCGCCCAGAAGGCCGCCGTAGCCGCCCAAAAGGCCGCCGTAGAGACCCATAAGGCTGCTGTAGCCGCCTAAAAGGCCGCCGTAGAGACCGCCGTAGCCGCCCAAAAGGCCGCCGTAACCGCCCAAAAGGCTGCTATAACCGCCATAGCCGCCGTAAAGGCCATAATAAGCTTCCGCTCCTGAAAAACAAAGACCCAATGCGATCACCAAAACAAAGAGAATTAAAATACTTTTTTTCATTATCCTACCTCCGTTAACCTTGCTTTATAACTTTATATTTGAGTTAAAAAAATGTCCATAACTTTTAAATCGATAGACATTTTGTTTCCTTAACACCACCTCCTTCTATGGTTATGTGTGTAAGCCATAACAATCACCTCCTGAGTTTTGCAGCGAATCACTTTATCGCCTAATTATTTGAATTAAATAAACTGATTTGATTTTAGGTACAATATATTTATACGTATCCTTACTGATAAATTAAAAAATATTATAATTCAATAAAATACTCTGCAAGTTTTGTGCCGATAAACACCTCCGACATAAATTGAACTATATAATGACATCCCAAATGAATCAATAGCTTAATATACATAAGGATTGTCCTGTTTTAACATGATACCTTTCAAACACTATAAAAATTATTATAAATTACAACAAGATATGAAAACCATTTCATATCTTCATTCTGATTTATGCTTACTCTTTGAATTTTATAGCATTACCTCAAATGAATTTCATTGCATATTACGTATTCGGCATTATCATCCACTTTCGATCCAATATATGAGAGCCGTTATCCTTTTGAATTGTTTATTGATTTGTTTAA
>JBLIRS010000020.1:0-18645 GCA_049472415.1 bacterium
ATTAACCATGGCCGGAAATCTACCCTTTTCCCTTTGTCCTCCATCATGCCCGTTTAATTTTGAAGAAAGTAGAAGGAGAAAGTGCCTTGTTTGTTGAAAATTTTATCCGGCTTTGATATTAATTAATCGGCTTGAAGTACAATCCGATGGCTCAGGAAGTTAATAGAAAGTAAAAGAGAATGAAAAAAAGATTTTTAACTTATCTTTTTTTAGCTATATTATCAGGAATCCTTTTTTTCGGATTGAGACCAAAAGGTTTCTATTTCTGCAATAATGCCAGATGGAATAATGATCAGACCGGAATTCATTTCGATAAATATAGCATGGCATATACGGATTCCTCTTTTGTCCAGCCTGGAAGCCGTTCTGATATACAAGGCAGTATATCTGTGGAGATTGCATTAAAACCATCAATTATGAATGACGATAGATTCAAGATCATATTAGTATTGTATAACGGTGAGGACTCCAAACAGTTTCTTATCGGTCAATGGCATTCTTCAATAATCCTCATGAATGGCAACGATTATAACGGCAAACAGAAAACCAAAAAAATAGCGGTTAGAGAAGCGTTATTGCCCCTGAAAAAGAGATTCTTGACAATCACTTCAGGGGAAGGCGGAACCAAGGTCTATATAGACGGGCAATTTGCGGGGGCAAAAAAGGATCTATTGCTGAAAGTGCCTGATGAGAGCGTAAGGGCACGACTTATTTTCGGCAATTCCGCATATGGGAATAACTACTGGATAGGTGATATATACGGTTTGGCCATTTATGGTCATAAGCTTACCGCCAGGGATGCCAAACTCCATTTCAAGCGATGGGTTAAAGATCAAAATTTCTCATTTGCCAGGGATGCTGAACCAGAGGCGCTTTATATATTTAATGAAAAATCCGGGGAAATGGCGTTTGATCAGGCCGGAGGTAATCATCACCTTAAAATACCGTCGAAAATGCATATTTTGCGAAAAGAGGTTTTGGGATTTCCATGGAACGGAATCAAGATGGGCCGGTCTTTTCTCATTGATATTTTCCTCAATATCCTGGGATTCATACCCCTTGGTTTTCTGCTAAACGCCATATTGCTAAATAAGGATGGTTTTTTAGAACAACATAGCTGCCTGATCACGGTTTCTTTCTGCTTTATGATTAGTCTGGGCATTGAGCTTGCGCAATCCTGGATGCCCTCTCGCAGTTCACAGATGTTGGATCTGATTTTAAATACGTTTGGGGGATATCTGGGTGTGATATTCTACCGGTTTTATTTATCTCTTAAAGAAAAAGGGATTAGAAATTATCTCTAATACAACTGCCTTATGTTATAAGAATTTACCTTTTAAGGTGTGTCCTCCAGATCTATTTTTTCATGTCTTAGGTCAACAATAGAGCCTATGGTTTCAAAATCGTTGTCTACATGTAAAATAACTGCGTTGCCCTTGGCTGCCGCAGCTATGAAAAGATCTGTTGTTGGAACTGTTTTCCCTTTCCTATCCAGCATGAATCCGTATTGAGCTGCCCTTTCTATAACAGTATTGTCCATGGGGATTTGCGGGAGTGATTGGAGTGTATCCTTGAGCATTTGAAAAGATCTGTCGACTTTGGCTCCTCTCAATATCTCTACAACCACAATACCACAAGAGACCGCGTCCTCTTTTTCAATAATTTCCCTCACCCTGGCCTTAACACTCTTTGATCCCTTAGGTCTTAAGTATTCAATCCATGCTGAACTATCTATCAGGAACATCTTTTTTCCTGTTTTTCAGAAACTCATCCAAAGAGAAGGAGAGCTCAATTTTCCCTTCAAGTTCCAGCAATTTTTTCGCTTTTCTTCGCCTTATAAATTCCGCAAGGGCTACCTCTATGGCTTCCTTTTTTGTCCTTGCGCCTGACAATTCCTTTGCCTCATTTAGCAATTCTTCATTTATGGCTAATGTTGTTCTCATTGATGCCTCCATAAAGCATATTATATCAGCATAATAACAGATGCCATAATTTATGTCAAATTTATGGGGACGGTGTTAGTTTATTAGTTTAATTCCTCACATGCTTTTCCCTTTTCTAATGACAAAAACAACATGGATTGAATAAGATTGAATAATATTAAGAGTTATCAAAATTAAACTAATAAACTAACACCGTCCCTCACTAACCTCCTCACTAACCTCACTAACAATATATCATGCTCCTTGCAACTCTTATGGGTCAAGTTGTAGCACTTCCTGCAAGCATAGCAATCCCCAGATGAAGGCAAAAAAGCTTTCCAACCCTTTCGCCACAGGTGGGGACAATGAACCAAAAGCACTCATCTCCAAACTGGCACTATGTTGAGGTGTATTCAAAGGTATTATTTGCCGGATCACCAGGGACTCTGAAAACAAGCCGTCTAAGCCCCATGGCAATTTTTGTGGCAGGTTTAAGTCTTGATGCACTTACACATTTGCATTCTTCAACGGTTAATATTGTTGACCATGGTCTTCTGCCCATTTTTTAATTTTTTTCCTAAATAATTAATAAAAACATACAGTTTTTAACTTTTCACAGGTTACAAAATAGTTATAATTATCAAAAAATTATTTTAAAATTAAATTATTTTAATACAAATTTAACTTCTATTATAAGAAATGTAAAATATTTTTTGTTTAACTCTTTAAAATATTTGTCTGTTCTGTCTTAATTTGTCCTCTTTATTAGTGGTGAGCTTTATAAAAAATTGGTCAAATTTGATTAATCAAGAATTTTGGGATTATTTATTGACAATCGATTTAAAAACATCTATACATATATATATCTTGCCTTGGTTATCAACTTAGATTCTTACTTAAAAATTTCTCTAATCAGGGACACTTTGTATCAAACTTTTAATCAAAAATCTTTTATAAATTTTATCAAATTCTCTACAAATAAGAAATTATAATATTAATATTATTTATATCGAAGGAGTTGATGATAATATGGATGCAAGAATCGATTAAACAAAAAATTAGTTAATGGAAATTGTACAAAGGGGGATAATAAAATGAAAAGAGTTTTTTTATTAACTTTTTTAATTATATTTTTTGTGGCTTCAAATTTATTTGCTAATACTTATAAATCAGGAACGATAGTCAATGAAACCTGGACGAAGGCTAATTCTCCTTATTGTGTTGATGGTGATATCCAAGTGGCAGGTTTAGTAATAGAACCGGGGGTAAGAATAGAATTCTTAGGAAATTATGTCTTTAAAGTTGCAGGCGTATTAACCGCAAATGGTACTGAGCAAGATTTAATTATATTCACTACTGATCCTAATAATGATAGCTGGCAGGGAATCCTTTTCCATTATAGCAATCTAGGTTCTAAGCTTGCATATTGCACGATTGAAAATTCAATAAACAGTGGGGTACGGATTGTTAACAGTCTTCCGGCACTCGAAAATTGTATCATACAAAAAAATTATGCATCTCAAGGTGGCGGCCTAAATATAGATTTAAACAGTTTATCGGCAGATGATAATTTAATCATAAGAAACTGTAAAGTTATTGAAAATACATCTTCAAGCCATGGTGGTGGAATAAAAGCTAATTTACAAACTGGTTCTTTAAATCTCCAAGGATGTGAAATCAACAAGAATATTTCTAATCCAACAAAATCAAATGGAAATTTTGTTGGTGGTGGTATTTATTCCGTTACGGCAAATAGCACTTTATCATTAACCAATTGTAAAGTGATTGAAAATGCCTGCTATTCTAAGTGTAGCTCTTGGAACTGTAGTGTAACCGCTGCAGGTGGAGGGATTTATACCAGAGGGAATATAAATTTAGATAGATGTATAATTAAATGTAATTACGCATGGGCTATAGACAATTGCAACGGAGGAAATGAGCATAATTATAGTTATGGAAGTGGTATCTATCAGTACGAAGGTATCTTGAAGGCTGCTAATTGTATTATTTTGCGCAATCAGGGCAATCCAGGTGGCTCTCACCCTTACCCATATGGTAGTGGTATTTATGTGTACTCTGGAACAGCAGAAATAGAAAATTGCACTATTGTTTACAATGAAAGACATGCAATCATAAATGGCTCAGGTACAGTAAATGTTATAAATTCTATTTTATTTTTTAATACTGGTAAACAAGTTGATGGTGATGTAACAGTTACTTTTTGTGATGTTCAGGATGGCTTTACAGGCGAAGGTAACATCAATGGGGATCCAATACTTGATGGAAGCACTGATTGTGAAAGTTCTACAGATTTAAAAATAGTTCCAGGTTCATGTTGCATTGATGCAGGTAACCCTGATCCCAATTATAATGATATATATTTCCCTCCATCCCTTGGGACTGAAAGAAATGATATAGGAGCACATGGTGGGCCTGGTGCATTCGAATATTTTCCAGACTGTAAAGTCGAAATGAATTTACTATCAGGCTGGAACATGATATCCCTTCCAGTTGACCCAAATGATTTTTCTGTCTCATCTTTATTTCCTGATGCTGTTGTGGTTTATGATTACGTAAAGGGACAGGGATATGTAAGAGTAGAAAAGTCTGAGATTGGAGAAGGATACTGGATACTCTTAGACCAGAATCAGAGCTACACTCTAAATGGTCAGTGTATCCAGTCTTATAACAAAACAGTATATAAGGATGGATGGGAAATGATCGGTGGATGCTCATATCCAGCAGAAGCTTCAGTAGACAGATGTCAAATATCTGTCATTTACGAGTATGCCCAGGGGATTGGGTATCAACGGCTTACTGAATCAGAGCTTCTTATGCCTGGCAAAGGCTACTGGGTATTGCTTGAGGATGTAATAGATCAATGCGAGCTAACTGTTGAGGTTGTAGATCCTAATAGTAATTCATAAAGATAATCTGTAATCATTCACAAGGCAGAGTCACACAACGGCTCTGCCTTTTTTTGTTTGATGCAAACATAGCAAACTTCAAAAATTGATACGAATTTTTCGAGGGTATAGGGTTCGCATCCAACGTTTAGAATCCTGAATAATTTTTGACTATGGCGGTGTTTTAAGGGATTGAAGATTGTCCTTAGCCCCTTGAATTTTAATGGTAGGCGATACTGGATTTGAACCAGTGACCCCTGCCGTGTGAAGGCAGTGCTCTCCCACTGAGCTAATCGCCCACCTCTTTTTTTTAACTCGGTAAGTTTTGAGAATATAATAATCTTATCTGAATTGGCAAAATACAAGTTATTTGTAACAAATTTTGCTCGTAGTGTCAAGATTGTCAATTTTGACTGTTAATTAAGACGTGCCAATTCTAATTTGAAATTCATTGAGGATGGAATGTTCCGAATTAATGAGTTAAGTTCGTGTAAATTTCGACTGTCTCCCAAAAAGGCCTTTAAATACGGAAGCGACTTTTTTTGAGTTTATCATTTTTATTTATGGAAGAATTAAATTATAATAAGAATTGACTAAGTGATTCTTCTTCGAGTAATATGCTCGAGTCTTACAAAAGTATATTTTATCCGGAAGATTGGATGATTTTTAAAATATATTAATATAACTGTAATCTCTTGAAAGAATTCATTTTAATGTAATACAGACTTTCACCGGGAGCGGAGGAACAGCATGAAAAAAAGATATAAGGAAATGGTGTGTTGGTGTATTATCCTTAGTTTAAGCCTATTTGTAATTTCATGCCAGCAGGGCAAATCTTCTGATACCAAAAAGGACGTTAATGAAGAAGCCATTGATAACGCACTTATGTGGATTTACGGGCATCCGGTGCTTTTTTCCATGGAACTGGCTTTTGTGGAGGTATCCGAAGAGATAATAGCATTTTATATTTTGAACAAAAATGCTAAATCTCCTTTACAGAAAGATAATTATCTAAGGGAAATCCAAAAACGATATGATTTCATAGCATCAAAAAAGGATTTAAAATTAAACTCCCGTGAATATACAATGCTTTTTGCCATCGCTTATATTAAGGAAAAGCTGGGAATTGAAACATTGGATTTCCGGAAAATCATAGAGGAACAAGCGCTTTCCGATCCCCTGCTCTTTCCTCCCCACATAACCACAACTATTTGGAATACAGTGTATCTGGAAAGGCTTGGATACAATCCGCCCAAGGCATTGGGAGATCTGATGCCTTCAAGCACTCTTTCCAGAGAGGTTAGTGAGCGGCTTCTTATGCGGCATGTTACATCACCATTCGATCCAATGTTTATAGATCCTATTTCTATTACTATATATGACATGACACACGAGATATTCTCCTTGACTGACTTCGGTGAGTTGCCTCCACCATTAATTATTATTGAAAATCAAGCCTTTTTTTCAAAATTATTTAACGAGATAATTAGTTGGGCTATAACCGCGAAACACATAGATGTGCTTGCTGAAGCGATTATGTGTGTGAAAATGCTCAATCTGAAAGATGTTACAAACCTTCAGCGCGGGATAGAATTCATCATCTCGTCACAACAAAAGGACGGCTCTTTTGGAGTAACGAATCCAGGCAGGCCAAACGTATACCGCCATGGTATTTTGGTCTCCATAATCGCGCTTTCTTTTCCATGAAGTGATAAATGATAAAAAAACTGCCGGGGCAGTGCAGGGTCTCATATCAGCAAAAGGAGACAACTAGAGTTTACTGGCAGTAAAAGTGCCCTGCTCTACCACATTGCCCAACAAGGTTTCGGTGATTATGTATTCACCTTCCATTACAGCACCGGTTACCCCGGCAGTAAGAACAATTTCATATGGAACGGGAGTTTTTCCAGGCAGCAATCCACTTCCCGTTATCGAAAGGATATCGACATCTATTATCCCTACTACTGGACACGCCAACTTGACCAGACCGGCTGTCAAAAAAATGAGGGTTCCCGCCACCTCATTTGTTGCCTGTACCATTGTTAGGTTAATATCCCCACTCACACTTATTAACGTGGATGTACTGGTCCATGTCCCTGACCATGCTCCAACCACATCAACCGGAAGTAATGCTGCTGCGTAATAGGTGGATGCGGCTAAATAGGGATTTATTGACAAGCCCTGATTTATTATGGGTAATGTGTTTTGCCCAAATAGTCCTGCCAAGAAGATGTTTTGCAGATTAGAGCGATTGTTAAAGGTATTAAAAGCAAAAGGATAGCCTGTCTGGGTGAAAGGTAAAAATGTATTACTATAAATAAACGGTAAACCTGTTTGCGACAAAAAAGGGCTTTGTGTCTGACACATAGCTCCGGGACAGTGAAACAAGGAAAATAAAATTATCTGCAGGATTATTATAAATGTAAAAAGATTAACGGTTGTTTTTTTGTGTAGCATTTCTGTTCCCCCCAAATAAGTGCTGGAATGCAAAACCCAAACGAAAAGCGTCTGTGATAATTTAAATGAAGCAAGATATGTTCCAAACTCTATGAAAGAGTTAACTCTTATTAATCAAAAGGTTAAAATGAGGTACACATGAAATTCAAACATTGAAGGGAGGGAATATGTGAAATATTATGCTTATATTTTTTTATTGTGTTAATGAAAAAATGACTGATTTGTAAAAGTTATTTCGTTGTCTCCGGGGCTTTATGTCAAAAAGATATGCCAAAATCCTCTTTAACAATCTTCAAGAGCTCCCACATATCTGAAATAGTATATCTAGGTTGGGTTTTCCCGACTGTTTTAAGGTATTTACCGCTCCTTCGGTTTAGAACTGTTATCATACCCAGCCTGTTGGGAGGGTCTATATCCGAAATCGGATTATCTCCGACATACATACTAGATTTTGGATCTAAATTCAGGGTATCACAGGCATTTTTATAGAGTTTTACATTGGGCTTTCCGATCCCGATCTGATCGGTGATAAATATGGCCCTGGGATCCAGATATTTGAGGAGATCCAGCCTTACCAACTTTTCAGCCTGTTTTATTTTCAGCCCTGCCGTTATTATTCCAAGAACCAGCTCTGTTTTTGATAGTATTCGCAGGATCTCTACGACATCATCGTATGGCTTTAGGCTGCTATTTTTGGTTTGATGATATGCCACTACCCCGGCAGCGACGATTATGGCCGGATTTATGTCTTTATAGCTCTCCTTGGGCAGCCTTAGGAGCAGACGATCGTAGTGATGCTCATAGTTTGATCCAAACTCTTCAGTGACCTCATTTAGTTCCTGTATGCATTCATTTACATTGCATTTCAGCCCTGCCCTGATCATGGCGTAAACACTGTTTAGTCTGGCAGCTTTAGCAAACTCGAAAGTAGAAAACAAGGTGTCGTCTATGTCAAAGAAAATGGCTTTAAGTTCCGGCATTTAATCCCCCATTATTTTTTGGTCGTTTTCATTTTCCAGCGGACATTGATGGCAAACTGCTTTTGTTTTACAATGTTCTTTGGCCAGCCTTACAATAAGTGCATGATATTCGTTATATATATGAACATCCCTGGGAAGATTGTCCATAAAAAATTTTTGAATCTCCGTATATGACCATCCCTCGGGAAGGTAACCGTGTCTTGTAAATATTCTTTTGGTATATGCGTCGACTACAAATATGGGCTTATTCGCAGCGTAGAGTATGATCGAGTCGGCAGTTTCAGGCCCTATGCCCTTTATTCCCAATAGCTCCTGCCTTAAGAGACTCAGGTCCTGATTGAACATCTTTTCAAGCCGACCATCATGTTTGATAAAAAGGTGCCCGATGAATTCTTTGAGCCTTTTTCCCTTTATCTGAAAGTAACCTGAAGGACGGATAAGCCTGCATAATTCCTGGATGTTTATATTGTATAATGATTCGGGGTCAAGAGAATCAGCGTGTTTAAGGTTTTGTATTGCGCGCGCCACATTAGACCATGCGGTATTTTGTGTTAGAATGGCTCCGACAACAACCTCAAAAGGGGTTTCACCAGGCCACCATTTTTGTGGCCCGAATCTTTGAAAAAGCGAGTGATAAATCCCGATTAAATGCCCGTTGGATTGAACGTTCTCATTGACCCGTATATTTTTCTTCTTCTCTTTGTCCATTATTCCACCAGCTCACACTCAATAAGGCAAGACTTGCTCCAATACTATCGAAAAGTAAATCAAAAAAGTCAGCATGTCTGAAAGCGACATGAAGCTGATGCCATTCATCACTAATACCAAAAAGTACGGTTAATATCAAGGCAAACAGGATGGCCCTTTTTTTAAAGGGGGCTGGTGAGGCATAATAGAAGGCCCGCCACAGAAGAACAGCAAATCCGAAATATATAAGTGCGTGATAAAGCTTATCGATGTTAGGAATATCGGGACCTATATCTATTGACGATCTGGAAGAAAGAAAAAAGATTAAAGCTGCATAAATTATAGGAGGGAACCAGTACTTAAAAAACTGGACCGGCTTACATCTCATATTCACCAAAATCTTCGGGTTTCAGGTTCTCAAGCCATTTTTTCAGATTTTTTTCTTCTTGATCGGGTTTCTGGTCACTTTTCTTTTTTGTTTCGGATTGACCCTTGCTGATATCTATAGTCTTTGCCTTTTTGATGACCATATCGGAGACCATAATCGGGGCACCTACCCTCAGGGCAAGTGCAATAGCATCACTGGGTCTGGAATCTATTTGTATTACCTGCCCGTTTTTTACCAGTTCGATGATTGCGTAAAATGTATTGTTTCTCAGGTCACTGACGATTATTCTCTTAAGTTTCAATTCAAATTTGGTCAGCAACTCTTTCATGATGTCGTAAGGTAGCGGTCGTGGTATCCCGTTTCCATTCAAGGCAAAGAGGATTGCCTGGGCTTCAAATGTGCCTACCCATATTGGGAGGGAGCGTTTGTTGGAAAGGTCTTTTAAGATAATAATCGGGGTATTGAATATCTGATCAATAGCTATATCCGCTACTTTCATTTCGATTAACATATTGCCTCCCAACACTTTTAGATACCACTGAAGGGATCTTTTCTTAAGGGTTATTCTTTATATACTACTATGATATCATTTTCTATTTTTAAAAATCAAGTTTTTGTTATTTTAGAAAATTAAATTATAGTAAAAAAGAATTTAAAAAAAATATAAAAAAATCATAATGTTATCTCGGAAACCACCTCGGCTTCAAGGTTGAAGGGTTTGGCCCTTGTAATTCTTACCATAACAGTTTTGCCTGTCAGGTCATATGACCCTGTTAAATTAACTACTTTATTTGTTCTGGTGCGCCCTGTCAATTTCAGGGGGTCCTTTTTGCTGGGACCTTCTATCAGAATCTGCTGGATTTTATTTATCATGCTTATGTTAATTTCATTACTAACTTGATTTTGCAACGATTGAAGTCTCCCGAGTCTTTCCAGTTTAACCTCTTCAGGTACCTGGTCCGAGATCCGGGAGGCAAGGGTTTGCGGCCGGGTGGAATATTTAAACGTGAAAAGTCCATCGAAGCGAATATCTTCCACAATCCTGAGCGTCTCCTCAAAATCCTTATCTGTCTCACCGGGAAAACCACATATTATGTCCCCTGTAATTGCGACACCGGGTATCGATTTTCTTATGGCCTCTACTTTGTCGAGATACTCTTCCACTGTATAGCCCCTGCCCATTCTTTTAAGAACAAGATCAGATCCCGATTGCATGGGCAAATGAATATGCTCGCACACATTCTCACAATCCCTCATTGCCAGAATCAGATTGTTGGATAGGTCCTTTGGGTGTGATGTGGTAAATCTGATCCTTTCAAGGCCGGGGACATCTGAAAGACGGTACAGGAGAGCCGCGAAATCCATATGCGGATTCAAGCCCTTTCCGTAAGAATTTACATTTTGGCCAAGCAAGGTCACCTCTTTGCGTCCTGAGCCAACCAAAAAAGATATCTCTTTTATGATATCATCCGGGGAGCGGCTTCTCTCTCTGCCTCTGACATAAGGAACCACACAATACGTACAGAAATTGTTGCAGCCCTCCATGATGGTGACCCATGCCTTAATAGGGCTGGAGCGTAAAGCATGGGGGGCATGATTAGTATCGGCAGAGCAGGTTTGATTAGCATCAGAGGAATGGTCTTCAAAAACCTGGCAGATTTTTCCGCCTTTTTCCCAGAGCCTCTTCACAAGGTTACTAATATTGTGGATATTGAGGGTCCCAAACACAAGATCTATATGAGGGAGCCTTGCGAAGATCCTTTCCTTCTCTCTCTGTGCAACACATCCGCAAAATCCGATCCTGAGCCGGGGATTATGTTTTTTAAATTCTTTCAAGCGGCCTGCCTGGCTGAAGGCCTTTTCTTCGGCCTTTTTACGGATTGTGCAGCTATTGATTAAAACCAGGTCTGCTTTATCAATGTCTTCGGTCCATGAAAATCCATCGGCGCTCAACAGGGCGGCCATACGCTCCGAGTCGTGTTCGTTCATCTGGCAGCCAAAGGTAGTAATGTGAAACAATCTTTTGGATTTCATAATGTTTTGCTTATTGATCATGTGGTCGGATCTTTTATTTAATCTGTTTCAAATAACTGGAATATTACGAATCTTCTTATTAAATATTAATTAAGATGTAATTGGATAAAAGTCAAAAACATCAGGGGAAACAGGACATCAATATACTATTATATATTATAGTCCTATACCCAGGCTCAGTCCACCATTTATGGCTATTGTCTCCCCGGTGATATAATCGGCCTCATTAGATACCAGAAAGGCTACCAGATTTGCCACATCCTCCGGTCGGCCGAGTCTTCTGAGAGGTATTCTTTTAACAACGGCTTCCTGTTTCATGCCCTGGATCATTGGCGTATCGATAAGACCAGGAACTACGCAGTTAACCGTGATATTAAACTGGGCTAACTCGAGGGCCAATGTTCTGGTTAAGCCAATAAGCCCGGCCTTGGAGGAACTGTAATTGGCCTGACAATAATTTCCCAGGTGGGAGATTGAAGATATATTGACGATCCTTCCCCATTTCTGTTTACCCATATGTCTTACAGCAGCCCTTGAGCATAGAAACGCCCCTTTAAGATTGATATCAAGAACCCTGTCCCACATATCCTCACTCATATTCCACAGCCAATTATCCTTTATTATTCCTGCGTTATTTATCAAAATATCAAGATGATCGAATTCGGATATAGTCATATCAACTACCATGTCGACATCATCAGGAGAAGAGATATCGCCCACGGCAGCAAAGGATTTCGTGCCTTTCTTATGAACCATATGCAGGGTTTCATCAAGGCCCTTTTTTGAGATGTCATTAAGCACCGTATTAATACCCATCTTAGAAAGTCTGACAGCCGTGGCCTGCCCGATGCCGCTGCCTGCCCCGGTAATTAATGCAACCTGCTTTTCCATCACTTTCCCCTTAGATTAATAAGATGATCAAGTTTTTAAGTGAATTGCATTAAACCAAAAAATAGAACCGTCCCCTTTTTTACTCTACTTTTTGATTATTTGCAAGTTTTATAGACTGTTGACAAAATGAGGAGAGACGGAAGATCCGTGACAAAGGCCACAATTGGGGCCCATCCATTTGATGCTGGCTTGAACGGTATGACAGAATGCACAGTTATTGAGACCGACAGGCTCAGCCAATTCCACGTGGGTTGACCCATGACAGTTGATGCACCAGATACCTCCGTGTCCGGTTGAGTCGACAAAGAGCTTTCCTGCCGGTTCGGAATGGATCGGATCATGACAATCGCCACACAAGGGCTTTCCAAGTTGTCCTGATATTTTCATCCTGCCATTGGCGGCGTCCTCAAGTGTGCCATGACAGGGTGTGCACCATATGCCCCGCTGCCCATGAACTCCTGAAAGACAGCCGGCAGGATGACAGGTATAGCACCTGTCGATGGGTATATAGGCATTATAAGCATGCCTGTGAAGCTTATCCCCAAGGTTATGGCATTCATGGCAATTGCCCCATGTTAAATCAACACCGATGTGCCCCGGTGGTGTGGGATGGCAGACATCACATGAGGCATTTCTTCTTTTAGCTATGGCCACAGTGGAAGCAGAATCCACCACAACGGTAACCAGATACTCATTTGGTGCATCGGCAGTTATAATACCACGATAAAGTGATACGGAATCATCAAGTAGTTCCATAAGACCGGATTCACCGGTTGGATCAACCGTAAAGCCCGGTGCCTCATCAAAAAGCCTTCCACGCTTGTCTAAGGATTGTGCCCTGATGGGAATTTTGTAACACCATATTCCAACCCGATAGCCTCCGTTAATCCAGCTTGGAGGGTCCCAGCAATACATTCCGTAATCAGGATTGGCCAGGACCAGCTCAGCCTCAAGAAGTGCAGAGATGCGAATGTCATCTAATGCCGATCCGGTTGTGGCCGGTAAATAATAGCTGCTGTTTGGTAAATAGAACTGAGAGGCGAGTCCTCCGGAATAGGCTGTGTTACCATAATAATTCAGAACGGGCTGTCCCTGAAGGTAATTAGTATATGAAAGATATCCCTGGTTAATATTGGAATATGGATAAATTCCCTGATTGACGGCAGTAAATGGAATTATGTTTGTTTGCGGTGTATAAGAAATGGTATTGATATTAGAAAAGAGCTGGCCGCCATAAGGCGAGATTGAGCCTGTTCCCCCTGTTTGAAGAATTGAACCCAATAAAGAAGCGGAGGACGAATAGGTATTCGGTGCCGATGTGAGCTGAATCTGTGAAGATTGATTATATGGAGAATAATAATTTGAATTTGTTTGATATTGGCCCTGTGCTATTGAGCTAAGATTTGTAGAAAGTTGTGTCCCTGTACCTGTCTTATAAAGATCCTGGAGCATGAAACTCAACAATGATCCGGAGTTTAGATTTAACCAGGGCAAATAAGATAAGTTTTGATTATAGCTATTGATGATATTGAGTGGATTGAATGTGTTAATTCCCGGATAAATTTGGCTTATCAGGTTGTTATACTGGTTATAGGAACCAATATTAGGGAAATATTGCGCCTGGATTTTTGAGGAAAACATGAACGACAGGCACAGATAGAGAATGAGTGTCGGGAGAAGCAAGCGGCAAAACTTTTTCATCATTCCTTTACTCTGAGACTCTTCTCACATTATTTATTAATTAATATTTACGCATTGTATTGTGCCACCTTCAGAAAAGCATAATGGCTGCCAAAACAGGATGGAGCTTTATAATTTAATCAATGATATAAAATAAGATTAAAATGCTATATATTAAAAATATGCAGGCGTTTTTAAATAATTGAACCAGAATCACTGATTTAAAATGATTAATTAATAAACATGGGTGATTATTTTTTGAACTATTTGAGGATTGTGCCATAATAGGATTTTATTTGATTTTTTGATTTGAGTATATTGAAACCGGTTATGGATTAATTAAGGAGAATCATATCATGATAAAAGATCTGATGCTTAAAAACAGGAGCTACAGAAGATACGATGAGGGTTTCAGGATAGGAAATGAGACTTTGGTATCCCTGGTTGAGCTTGCTCGTTTTTGCCCTTCAGCAGCCAATTTACAGCCGCTGAAATTTTTATTATGCGCGTCTGTGGAAAAAAACAGGCTGATTTTCAATACCCTCTCCTGGGCCGGATATCTGACAGAATGGCCGGGTCCTTCCGAAGGAGAAAGGCCGTCCGCTTATATTGTTTTGCTTGGCGATACATCCATAAATAGAAATTTTTACTGTGATGCAGGCATAGCCTGTCAGAGTATATTGCTGGGAGCGGTGGAATTGGGACTTGGGGGATGTATCCTCGGCTCCGTTGATCGTGAAGGGCTCAGAAGGTCTTTTTCTATACCGGTTGAATATGAGATACTATATGTAATTGCGCTGGGGAAGCCTGCAGAAAGGATTCTGCTGGAAGATATTGCTGAAGACGGGAATATCAAGTATTGGCGTGATGATAAAGGAGCACATCATGTGCCCAAGCGCTTGACAGATGAATTGATTTTTAAAAATATTTAACAAAATCAGGAAGTGTTAGGAATTTTTTATGATCCCTCCGTTGGCTGAACGTATGAGGCCTGTGAATATCTCGGAATTTGTGGGCCAGTCGCATATCCTTGGTGAAGGGTGTTACCTGAGACAGGCAATATTGAAGGATCAGGTGCCTTCCATTATGCTGTGGGGGCCTCCTGGATCCGGTAAAACTACGCTCGCGCATCTTATTGCCGGTCACTCCAACTCCTCCTTTATGACCCTGTCCGCAGTTCTCTCCGGTATTAATGAGGCGAGAAAGATTATGAAACAGGCGGAAAAGGACAAGGAAGAAGGTCTGAAGACCATTTTATTCGTGGATGAAATCCATCGTTTTAATAAGGCCCAACAGGATGCCTTTCTCCCATACGTGGAATCTGGATCTATCATTCTGGTCGGCGCCACTACGGAGAATCCTTCCTTCGAGATCATATCGCCTCTTCTCTCGCGGGCCAGGGTGTTTGTGTTAAAGGCCCTCAACAAAGATGATATTATATTGATCCTGAAGAGGTCAATCAAGGATGAGGAAAAGGGACTGGGTGGCTTCCGGCAACTGGAGGTTGATGATGATGTCATTGCCTGGCTTGCTGAATACTCCCAGGGGGATGCACGAGTAGCCCTTACGGTCCTGGAGAATTCTGTTGAATTTGTGGCCGGGAATGTTAAGGAGCCGGAGAAGGCCGGTAAGATAAAGATAGATATTTCCGTTGTCCAGCAGGCAATGCAGAAAAAGGCCCTTCTTTACGATAAGGGGGGCGAGGAGCATTACAATGTTATATCCGCCTTTATAAAGAGCATGCGCGGCAGCGATCCTGATGCCGCTTTATACTGGCTTGCCAGAATGCTGGAGTCCGGGGAAGATCCCCTGTTTATTGCAAGAAGGATGATCATTTTCGCCTCTGAGGATATCGGGAATGCTGATCCTCAGGCCATTCAGGTGGCCGTTGCCGCCATGAACGCTTTTCATTTTGTCGGGGATGCCGAAGGATGGATACCTCTTGCCCAGGCAGCTACATATCTCGCATCAGCCCCAAAGAGCAACGCTTCATACCTCGGCTATAAGATGGCAAGAAAGATGGCTGTTGAAAAAGGCCCTTTACCCGTACCTTTCCATATCAGAAATGCCCCAACACGCCTGATGAAGAATCTGAAATATGGAAAAGGATACCTTTATCCGCATGAATATCCGGGTGGTTATGTGGCACAACAATATCTGCCTGATCAATTGACTGGCTCCAAATTTTATAAACCAACAGACAGGGGCTATGAGGCAAAGATCTCGGCATACTTGGATCGCATAAAAAGATTATTGAAATCCAAAAATCGTTCATAGTCTGAAAGGAGATGTTCTTATTTTGATCAATAATGACTCATCATTGGCATCCCTTTTTTGACTTTGTTATGTTTGATGCTTTATACATGGATGATTTAAAGGACCCGGAAAAGTGGAACATAATTTGCAGAATCCTTTCAGAAAAATACTTCTATTATAGAATTTTGGATATAAAACGATCATCACATCTGGGGGGATAATGGTCAAGCCAACGAAAAAACTGTCTATCTTGTTTTTGTTTTGTTTATTAATCCAGGGTTTTTTTTGTTTTAATGGCATTCAGTCCTGTTTGTCTCAGGAAATACCGGAAACTATTATTATCGAGCATGACATTCACCGATTGGACATGTTCGGCCCGGTTAATTTTGGTCACAGGAATCATATTGAATCAGGGATTGACTGTCAGAAATGCCATCATGAATGGGATGAAAACTCTTATGATATGCCACTGCCCTGTATAACTTGTCATGGAAGAGACAGGGCGGGTGACGCGGTTTCCCTCAGGACGGCTTTTATGAAACAATGTTTGGGGTGCCATATTATTACAGGCCCTGATGGGAATAAGATTGGCCCTACAATTTGTACATCTTGCCATCAATATAAGAGATAAGAAGGGTTTTACCGTACAAGTCCGAAATCGATTTGCCTTCGCTCTAAATCCACCTTTTCGACCCTGATTTTTACCCTGTCTCCCAGGCGAAAGATATTTTTTGTCCTTTCCCCTATCAACTGCTGACTCGTGTCATAGAAGTGATAGAAGTCGTCGGTAATGCTGCTTATGTGAACCAATCCCTCCACAAAGATCTCGTCAAGTTCCACAAATATGCCAAAACTTGTTACTCCACTTATGATCCCTGTATATTCTTCACCCAATTTATTCATCATATACCTTATCCTTTTCAAATCCACGATCTCACGCTCCGCATCCTCGGCAATCCTTTCTCTGGTTGAGGTATGATCGGATGCCTTTTCCAGGTAACTGTAAAGTTTGGGGCCGCCGAGGCCGAGTTTCTTTTGACCCCAGGTCCCTCTCAATAGTCTATGGATTATAAGATCAGGATAACGGCGGATAGGAGAGGTGAAATGTGTATACATTTCCATGGCAAGACCGAAATGCCCTTTATTTTTCACATCATATCTGGCCCTTTTCATGGATCTGAGAAGAAGCATATTCAGTAGTTGTTCTTCAGGCTTTCCCTTTGCCAATGCGAGGATTAGCTGAAGATCCCTCGCCTTGACCGCTTCCGGAGGAGGTAAAGAATATCCAAGGGAATGTATGGATTCTTCGAGGCCGGCCAGTTTTTCTTCATCCGGCGGTTCATGAATCCTGAATATAACGGAATAGTCTTTGTTCACAAGGTGCGTAGCCACGATCTGGTTGGCCGTGAGCATGAATTCCTCTATAAGAATATGGGAATCGTTTCTTTGAAGTTTGAGGATATCCTGAATATTTCCTCTTACATCCAGGATGATTTCGGGCTCCGGGAGGTCAAAGTCAAGGCTACCCTGGTCCTGCCTTCGTTTTCTCAGTTTTTGACTCAGGGAGTGCATTTTTTTTAGTGAAGATATTATATGTCTCCATTGTTTTTTTTCCTGCCTGCTTGCACTGCCCTCTAGTATTTTGCCACATAGTGTATAGGTAAGCCTTGCCTTGCTCCTGATTACCGTCTCCCTGATCTGATAATCCCTGATGTTTCCTCTTGTTCCGAAATCTATTGCAACGGATATGGATAAACGGTCCTCATCGGGTTTCAGGCTGCAAATGCCGCTGGATAGCTCAAAAGGCAGCATGGGCAGGACCCTGTCCGGGAAATACACACTCGTTGCCCTTTGATAAGCCTCTTTGTCAATGGCGGTATTAGGCCTTACATAAAAACTTACATCTGCAATGTGTATCCAGAGACGCACACACCCCTTTCCCAAATCTTCAATGGCCACCGCGTCATCAAAATCATGCGCTGTCTCGCCATCAATGGTGAAAACAAGCTGATCTCTCAAATCTAGTCTGTTTTTTATTTGATCCGGAAGGACTTCCCGGGGTATTGTTTTAGCTTCTTCCAGACATTCCTCCGGAAATTTGACAGGCAGGTCCCTGTTGCGAATTATAATCTCTTCATCCAGTCCCTGATCCCCCTCCTTTCCGAGGATTTCGACGACCTTTCCGATAGGGCTTCTGTGTGGGGACGGATGCTGGGTAATCCTGGTGACTACAATATCGCCCTTTTTTGCGTTTAATCTTTGATTCTTGGGTATAACAATGTCTTCTGTCAGACGTTTTTCCTGAGGCACCACATAACCGAATCTTTTAGTCCCTTCGTATCTGCCTATTATCTGCTGATGCTTTCGGCCGAGGACCCTGATGACCCTCCCCTCCCGCTTCCTTTTATTCCTGGCCTTTTCAACCCGGACTACCACACGGTCCC
>JBLIRS010000200.1:0-6701 GCA_049472415.1 bacterium
TTCCTCTGGCCAATGAGAATAGTCGGGCAATATTCTTAGAAAGATTTCAAGGGCCTCTTCACGACTCTTTTTTTTCAGATAGATTTGCCTTTTTTCTTTCATAAGTAAGTTAAAGGGGAATAATTCTTGATTACATACCCTGATCAATCCTCGAAAGGTGTTCATCAATAATTTGTTTAGGGGTGAGTGATACAAGACCTTTAAACCCAAAGAAAAGGGCAACTAAATCATCTAATCCTCCAATGAAGGGAACGAGTACGCCGGGAATTATATCAAAAGGGCTGATAATATAAGCAATCGCAAGGCAAGGTATGGCCTTGGCATACCAGGGTACCCGTCTATCCCTCATCAGTCTGCCAAAGACCTTAATAAATTTAGGTATGTTAAATATTATCTGCCAGATCTTGATCGGATTTAGGATATTTCCCTTTTTGGGTGAATCGTTCATTACTCTGTGTTTTCCTATTCCTTTAAAAATAAAAAATCCTTATACTATAAATTTATAACATATTATGGCTTAAAAAACCATATTGGGTAATTAGATAATAACAGGCAGTATTGCTCAATAGTCCCTAAAAAAGGACTATTTTGACGATAATATTAATATAACCTGTTTAAATATTATATAACTCTATCGAAAATTTGCAGGCAACGCAATCATTAACTTTAGGCAATTCACACCTTAGGCACTTGGCACTTTAGGCACTTATTAGTAACTCGATCGAAAATGTGTAGGCAACTCAATCATTTTATGGTATATTGTTATTAAATAACTGCCGGATTTTATAAATCAAAATCAAAGGAGAAGCGCATAATGGCTCATTATCTGGTCACCGGTGGAGCCGGATTCATTGGCTCCAATATCGTTGAGACGCTTATTGAAAAAGGGGAAAGGGTCCGTGTTGTGGATAATTTTTCCACTGGCAAGATTGAAAATATAGCTCCATTCATGGGAAAAATCGAATTTATGGAAGCAGATATACTGGACATGAAAGCTATGAATGATGCATGTAAAGGGATAGATTATGTGCTTCATCAAGCAGCGCTGCCTTCTGTGCCCAGATCGGTTACAGATCCTATAAGCAGTAATAGAACAAACGTCGATGGTACGGTTAACATTCTCTGGGCGTCAAAAGAAGCGGGTGTCAAAAGGGTGGTTTATGCTTCTTCCTCTTCAGCTTACGGAAACACGCCCATCCTTCCAAAGAAGGAAGATATGCCGGCAGATCCGCTTTCTCCTTACGCTATTTCAAAATATACCGGGGAGCTTTATGCAAAAATATTTTATCAGATTTATGGCCTTTCAACAGTATCCCTTAGATATTTCAATGTGTTCGGCCCCAGACAGGACCCAGGTTCCCAATATGCCGCTGTAATACCTAAATTTATCAATTCCCTTATGATAGGCACGCCGCCGATTATCTTCGGGGATGGCGAGCAATCAAGGGATTTTACCTTTGTAAAGAATGTCGTACAGGCTAATATCCTGGCAGCACATGCAGAAGAAGCAAGCGGGCATGTTTTTAACATTGCCTGTGGCGGGAGGATTACCCTGAACCAATTGGTGAAGAAGTTAAAAGGGATAGTGAACAGCCCTCTTGAACCAATATACACAGATCCCAGGCCCGGAGACGTAAAGCATTCCCTTGCGGATATCTCCGGTGCAGAGCGAATTTTGAATTATAAGCCTGTTTATAATATGGAGGACGGGCTCCGGGAAACGGTTAATTGGTTTACACGATCTAATAAATGTTCAACCCTTTGAGGATCATTCATTCGCTAAAGGTCTTTAGCAAAAAATGTTTGATTTAACCTGTTCCAAATAGTTTTTTTACGGGTTTTAAGTCTCTATTTTTATTTTTTTTAATTTATTGACAGAACAATCCATTGCAGGGTATAGTGAAAGGGTTGTGCGATGGTTCAATATAAGTTAGGATTGCTCGAATTTTTAACTGGTTAATTAATATTAATAAGGATATTGAATGCCCGAGATAAAGCCTTTAGAAGATAAGGATTTTGAAGAAGAGACGCTTAAGGATATAGAAAAAATGGTGGTCCTTTTCGAATCTCCATGGTGTCAGGGGTGTAATGCAATAGAAAGCATGATAGCGGGGATGAGTGACGAGGAGTCACAAGGTTGTGTATGGGGCAAGGTGGATATAAGCGTTCAACAGAAACTGGCTCAACGCTATGGTGTCTTGAGCCTTCCCACCATTCTTATTTTCCTTAATGGTAAAGTGGCCGAGCGTATGGCCGGAAGGATCTCTAAAGAAAAATTGCTTAGCAGGATCAGATAAATAATGCAAAATCTGGCCCAAATTCTGGCAGGATATCTCGAGGGGACAATCTTGCTTGCATATCCCGTAGTGTTTTTTGGAGGCCTGCTCACTTCCTTCACCCCTTGTGTTTATCCAATGATTCCTATCATAGTGGGGTATGTGGGGGGACAATCAGTAACAACAAAGAAAACGGGATTTTTCCTGTCTATTGTATATGTGTCAGGGATTTCTGTTACCTATTCCCTGCTGGGAGCGATCTCTGCCCTGACAGGCAGGATATTTGGTGAGATACAGAGCAGCCCCTGGACATATGTAGTGGTAGGAAACATTATACTTCTCTTCGGATTGGCCATGCTGGAGGTCTTCACCATTCCATTACCCTCATTCGGTCGCTTTGGTGAAGGACCAAACAGGGGTGGGATTTTGGGCGCCTTCGGACTGGGGCTGGCTTCCGGATTTATCGCTGCACCCTGCACCGTGCCGATATTGGGTGTTCTGTTGACCTATGTGGCAACAAGGCAGAGTATAATTATAGGAATCAGCCTGCTTTTTACATATGCTCTGGGTATGGGTACATTGCTGATCCTCTGCGGAACCTTTGCCGGCCTTTTAGCACACCTGCCCAAATCGGGGCATTGGATGGTTTTAATCCAGAGGATCTTTGGATGGTTTATGATCGGCCTGGGGGAGTTCTTTTTAATCAAGGCCGGGCAATTATGGTTTTGAATAAAATTGAAATTTATGATTTTATCGGCTATAGTTATGGAAAAGGATGGGAATGATTATGAGATACATAAGAATAAATTTTTTTATAACGGTCCTTATCTCTATAATTCTGGTAATCTCCTTTGGTTGCGATAATACCAAAGCCAGGGATTCGAAAGAAAGCGGGGCAGCATCAGCCAATAAGGATGTTTTGAACAAAGGTGTTGGGAAAAGCCTGTTAAAACTTCCGGATTTTTTCCTGAACGATCTTGAGGGTAAAGAGTTCAGGCTTTCTGACCATGTGGGGGAAAAACCTGTTCTCCTGGTTTTTTGGACTACCGGCTGTCCTGTCTGTATCAACGGAATCCCAAATTTGAACAACATATTTTTAACCCGTTCAAAAGATCTCGATCTTATCAGTATAAATATACTTGAATCAAAAAGAACCGTAAGCCGGCTCGTTGACGCTAAAGGTATTAAATATCCTGTGCTGCTTGATCCCCATGGAATAACGGCCAAGGATTATCGTATAAGGGGCGTACCCACGTTTATCGTGATCGACCTTAAAGGAAGCATGGGGTATTACGGCCATGATTCGTCTGAGGCAATGAGAAAAATCGAAGCATTGCTGAGTTAAAGAGCCGTATATAGAGGAGTTGTTATGCCTTCAAAGGGACGTATAGAGGCCCTTCTCGATCCATCCGTACAGTCGTCGATTTTTGATAATATGGCTGACGGAGTTTGTGTTATCACGAATGGCATGATTCAGTTTATGAACACTTACTTAATTAAAAAATTTGGTGATTACACAGGAGAACCCTTTTCCAAGATTTTTTTAGATCCTCAAGAAACACTGGCAAAATGCAAGGTTGCCCGTTATGAATGGTATTCACCTAAAAGCCGCCAGACTTTTGATGTAATAAATTCCCCCTTTAAAAATCGTGATGGATGTATTTCTATTTTATCTTTATTCAGGGATATAACTGAACAGAAAAGATTGCAGAAGCGGCTTGAGGGCTATTATTTAAGACTTAAGGAGACCAATAAGGAACTTAAGCGGGTTAACAGGAAAATATCCGCTGCCAATGAAAAGCTGGAAGATTTGTCCGTAAGGGATGAGTTAACAGGTCTATATAATCACAGACATTTTTGGGATATTCTTACAGTGGAATTCAAAAGGGCCGTGCGTTACGGAAATCCTCTTTCCTGCCTTATGATCGATATAGATTTTTTTAAATCCGTCAATGATCTCGGCACGCACGCATTTGGTGATTTTTGTTTAAGTGAGATAGGCAGTATGATACGTTCTCCGTTGCGGGCAATGGATGTGGCGGCAAGATATGGCGGTGAAGAATTCGCCGTTATTCTCCCGTCAACAGATTATGCAGGAGCCAAAACCATTTCCGAAAAGATCAGAGAGAAAATCGAGGCGAGGCTCTTTAAGAAAGACGGATTCGCTATGAACCTGACTCTCAGTATAGGCGTGTCATCCATGCCTAAAGATAGGGTCGATAATTATCACCTTTTGGTGGAATTTGCTGATCAGGCCTTATATACCGCAAAGATGCAGGGTAGAAACAGGGTTTGCCTTTATCGCGATTTAAGGCTTAAGGATAAGGAGGTAAGGTTAGGCCGCGAGAAGGTCTCCGAGATGGGATTTAAACTTTATAACATAATGGAAGGAGTAAAGAGAGACTACATTGAGGCGACAAAGAATCTTATTCAGTCTGTGGAATTCAAAGAAAAGTACAGGCAGAATCATTCCCTGCGGGTATCACGAATTGCTGCAAGACTTGCTGAAGCTCTCGATCTAAGCCAGGAACATGTAAACAGTATCACTTACGCGGCCCTTCTGCATGATCTGGGCCGTCTGGCAATTAATCCGGATATTTTGTCGAAAAAAGGAAAACTCAGCACTGAAGAATTCGAACTGGTAAAGGAACACCCTGTACTCAGCGCCCAGGTCATCGAACCAATAAGATATCTCCAGGAGGAGTTTCATTGTATACTCCATCACCATGAATGGTACAATGGGTCCGGATATCCAAAAGGATTGATAGGGGAAGAGATACCTCTGGGGGCCAGGATCTTAACCGTTGCCGACGCCTACGATGCAATGAAATCGCCAAGACCTTATAGAGATGCACTATCAACAGAACAGATCAAGCAGGAGTTCCTTACCTATTCAGGTGTCCAGTTCGATCCTAATTTGACCCCCCTGATGCTTCATATAATCGAAGAAGAGAGCTTTTCCCATGCCTGATGAGATGATGATGCTTCACTTTCGCCCTTCTCAATCTTTTATAGATGTTTATTAACGTATTTAACTCGAAACATAGATATATGTGGGAGTGATTATGCTTTTAATAGAGGGTTTGGGAGTCAAGGTAAAAGACCGGCAAATACTTCACAATATCAACCTTACAATAAACCCGGGTGAGGTCCATGTCCTTTTCGGACCCAATGGAGCCGGCAAAACCTCTCTTTTAATGACATTAATGGGTTTTTCAGGTTATCAGGTCACCTCTGGACGAATTGTCTGGAAAGGGGAGGATATTACAAATTTGCCGACTGATGAAAGGTCAAAACGTGGTATAGGGATCTCTTTTCAGCGCCCACCGACCATTCGCGGCTTAAAGATGTCGCAGTTTCTCGATATATGTAACCAGTACGGCCAGGATATAGAACAACTGACTTACGACCTTGGCTTACAGGATTTTATGGATAGAGATATCAATGACGGTTTTTCAGGAGGAGAAATAAAGCGATCCGAGATTCTCCAGTTGATGCTGCAAAAACCGAAGCTCAGCCTGTTGGATGAGCCTGAATCAGGGGTGGATCTTGAGAATATAGTTATTTTGGGAGAGGCTATCAACAGGCTTCTGAATAAAAGGATCTCACATCATAGCTCTCAGCCCCCCAAAGAGATAAGAGACAAAAGGGCGGAATCCGGATTGATTATAACCCATACGGGCCATATACTAAATTATGTGGATGCAGACGTGGGGCATGTGCTTTATAACGGCGCTCTCGATTGTGTTGGAAATCCCAGGGAGATCTTGCACTGTCTGGAAGAATTAGGCTATGAGGAGTGTATAAGATGCAAGAGAAATTAAAAGAAGCAATATTGAATGCAAGGGAAAGGCCCGCTCCCTATGGGCCTGATATCGATCTGAGTAAATACGATTCTGCTGTGCAAGCACATCCCTATTTGGATGATCTTTGTGAATTGGGGCCCGGCGAGAGAGAGGCAATGGAAGGCGCGGGATTGAATGTCTCGGGCAATGAGAGATCCGGAAGCTATGTCCTTATGGACAGGTCAATAGTACATTGCAATATCGCACAGCCAGGCGTAGAGGTAATGGATATTGGGGAGGCCCAAAAAAAGTATGGAGAAATAAAGGAATATATTTGGCACGTAGTATCCCCTGATATAGACAAATATACGGCAAATACCTATCTTAATCCCATACAAGGCTATTTTATCCATGTCCTTCCCGGGATTAAGGCCCTATACCCCGTGCAGGCCTGTCTTTATATGGGTCATGATAAAATGGCTCAATATGTTCATAATGTCATTATTGCCGAGGAAGGGGCAGAGCTGGATATCAGGGATGGAGCCGGCCGGCGGACGATCGACGCCGCGAGAATCCGGGGCCGCGAGCAGATCGTAGACCTTCTGGTCGAAGAGACCGTCGGCCGGGTTGCCGGGAACGT
>JBLIRS010000201.1:0-6695 GCA_049472415.1 bacterium
TACGTGATTTCTATACAATGGCCACAGTCTTAAGCAAGATCCGTCATTTAACCACAGCCTCCTTCGCTTTGGCTGCTTTCTCGGCACTTTTAGTCCTTCCTGCTTCCATATCCTCTCAATCAGATTTGGTGTCCAATAATCATCACCCAGTGTTTTGAAAAGGGGATTTATGGTTTTTGAAAGGATGCCCTTCTTGCATTCCTGAACACAGCGCATACAATTAAGACAAAGTGTGTCAGCGGTATCCACTATCTGCTCAGAATCGAATTTCCTTTTTTTATAAACATCATAGACACAAGAGGTGCGTTTTACACATTGCAGGCAACCGAGACAACCTTCCGTCTCAATAGTGGAAAATTTTGAAACAGGATGAAACCTCGGCTCAAGCTTTTTTATGGGTATGTGATACTTCTTGGGCATGATTAGTTACTGGTCTATGTCATTTCTTATATTTGTAACCATTACCCGCCTACCCGCCAGTGGTAACTTCAGGCCTGGGGGTCAAACCCGCCTTTTCTATAATCTCCGGCAGCATCTCCTCAGCCTCGATGGCCTGAAGGTGAACACCTTTGACTCCGGGTATATCCCTCACTGCCTGGATTAGCTCAACGGTAACGAGCAAAGCCTCAGCCGTCTTGTCCGGAGCGGATTTCATGCGGTTTATGAGCTCCTCAGGCACCTCCACCCCGGGCACATTATTGTTCATGTACCTCAGCATCCCGGCAGATTTAGGCACGATAATACCGGCAAGTATTGCGGTTTTTTCAGTAATCCCCATTTCAAGGGCCTTTTTCATCTCTGCCCTGAATCTTGGGACGTCATATACGGCCTGTGTTTGGATAAAGTCCGCCCCTGCCTCTGCCTTTTTTGCTAACCGTATAACCCGAAAATCTTCCGGCGGCGCGAAAGGGGTCCAGGCCGCCCCTATAAAAAAGGGTACGGGCTCATTTAACTTGTCCCCGCTTTCCAATGTTCCTTCATCTCTCAGCCCTTTTAATATGGAGAGCATCTGGATGGAATCCACATCATATACATTCTTTGAGCCGGGGTGTCCTTTAAGCTTTCCCACTGCCCCCGCCTTTTGATGATCGCCCGAGATGCAGAGGCAATTACGCAAGCCCAGGGCCCAGGCGCCTAAAAGGTCCGATTGCAGGGCAATACGGTTCCTGTCCCTGACCGTCATCTGCATGACAGGCTCAAGCCCCTCCTCAAGCAATATCCTGGCTCCCGCGATACTTGACATCCTCACAACCGCGGTCTGATTGTCAGTGACATTATAGGCATCCGCAAAACCACGAAGCATGGATGCCTTTTTACGGATCACATCCGGGTTTGCTCCCATTGGAGGCCCGACTTCCGCGGTGACTGCGAAATGCCCTGCTTTTATAATGTTCTCAAGATGTGAGCCAGCCCTGATGCTCATGGCCGCTGATCCTCCCTGAGAACGCGCTTTTGCCCTCCATGCCGTGAATTGGACCAATCCTTTGCCTTTTTAATATTTTTTAGGTCATCCAGGCGGCCCAGTTTATTGGCACGTTCCACAATTAGTGTCCAAACGCAATCCATCTCCTCGTTCACCTCGCACTTTCCGTCCTTTCTGGTACCTCCGCATGGGCCGTTCATAAGGCTTTTTGCGCATCTGGCGACAGGGCAGATGCCGTAAGTCTCTCCCAGCACACAATCCCCGCAGGCTTCGCATCTCGTCTCCCACAGGCCGGGAGCCTCCCTGATAGCCAGGGATGTGGTATTTACTCCGGGGTAAACACTTATCTCAGGGAACCGGGCTGCCACGGCCTGTACACCGATTCCGCACGCGATACTTACTATCGCGTCGATTTTGGGTATCAGTTCCTTTATTTCCTCTACAAATTCCCATTCACACTGACGCTCAAGTGTCATGGAATAGATGTTTATGGGATGTCCTTTTACCTGCATGGCCATTTTAAGAAGCGGGGCAAGGGCCTCCACCTCCCGTTCACCGCCGGCGGCACATTCCGCCACACAGGTAGCGCATCCCAGTACTAGAACATTCTCATGACGGAGAAGTCTATCACAGATTTCCTGAATAGGTTTCCATTCCGCAATAATCATTTTTTAACAATCTCTTCATTGGGTTAGGCCCTAAAGCCTTAACAGCTTTGGCACGTTCTTCGGCAAAACTTAACAATTCATTAAAGGTCAGGTTTTCACCCCTCTTCATTCCCAAACGGTCAGCCCCCATAAGACTCTCATCCAGAAGCCTTCGCGTATGCTCGATGCGCTTTTCAGCCATCAAGCTCCCTACAAGAAAACGGCAATTATCCGTTTTGCAACCAACGACCTGCACGGCATCCGCGCCTTCGGAAAGGATCTTCAACACATGGGATATTTCCACTTTGCTGCTGCACGGCATCATTAATAAACGTGGATTAAACCCGGATACGGAACCCGGTTTCTTTTTCGCTTCTTCATTCTGTGCCAAACAGTGCTGACAATAAAGCACTACAACATCCGGCTCAAACTCAGCATGCCCTTTGATATTCACCATTTCATCTCCCATTGTCTCTGTGATTTCTGGAATAACAACCAAAATTTGCTTAATAATTAGGCACAAAGTATCTGAAAAATTTCAGGTTATTAATTATATGCTTAAAATCTTTTTCTGTCAAAAATATTTCGGGGTCCAACTGTAAAACCCTCTGTGTTGACAATAACAATACTTATTCAATATACTTTTCAGCGAAAGGGTTTCCTTTTTTCAAATCAAAGAGTTTGTATAAATTCATCAATACGAATCCATCAACAGGGAGGACGAAATGAAACGTTCTAATTTTGAAGGATTATTTCTGGTTCCGCTCATTTTATTGTTCTTTGTCCGGCCTTCAGCGGCACGTATCAAGCTGGCTGCCCTGCCCCAGCGGGAACTGGTTGAGATTCAGCTTGATAACAGCAATTTCACATTGGCCGAAGAGGAGAGGATTGTGCCCCTTCTAAAATCCACACCAGGGACGGGCAACAATATGATCGATTTTAGCTGGTCGAACACGCAGATCGACAAAAACTCGATCCGGTTCAGACCTTTGGCCGTCAGTACCGGAGAATCATTCAGGCCTCTGAGGAAGGTTTCTCCCGGTGAAGGCGGCGAAATGGTGGATGAGGTGAACGTGATAAGCGTTTCATATCCTCCGGGCGAAAACGCCCTTGTGTGGGAAGTATATGCGTACGAGGCATGCGCTGTCAAGGTCCGGGTGAGCTATCTAATATCTAATCTTTCAAGGAGGTTTAGCTACAGAGCCTATTCCAATAAGGACGAGACAACGCTTGCGCTCAGGAATTATCTTGAGCTGACCAATTATTCCGGGGAAGATTTTGGCGTTTCCGGGGTATGGGCCGGCTTTGGAGAGCAGTTCAAAAAGGAGGTAGGACAGCAGGAGGAAATAAGGATGCTCGTCCACCTTTTTAAGGATGTCCCAATAGAAAAAACCTTTGACTTCAACTGGTATGAACACGGTCCGCTCAATCAGGACAAACCTTTTGCCTCTAAGATCCTTATGCACTATAAGCTGACCAACGATGAAAAACATGCCATGGGCCTTTTCCCTTTGCAGCCGGGCAAGGTAAGGATCTTTATAGATGACGGTCATGGAGGTGAGGCATTCCTGGGAGAAGACTGGGCCGGCCTGACGCCCCTTGACAGTGAAATGACCCTTTATCTGGGTGAAGCCCGTGATATTGTCTGTACAAGAACCATAGAAGAAAATGAACGTCATCATGTTCGGGGCAATCTTTACGATCAGGAGATCGTAATTAAATATGAAATGGAAAATTATAAGGAAAAACCTGTCACCCTTCAGATCGTTGAGGAAATGAACAGGAGCGGCCAGGAGTATTTCGGAGACACCCATGGTGATGTTGAGTGGGAAATCGGGAATAAAACTTCGGGTAATATCCGATTGGCGTATGATAAGGGTCAGACCCTGCCCGCGCTTCAGGTGATCTTGCCGGCAAAAACAAAGGGCAAGGATGATGAGGTCAAAAAGGAGACAGCCAGATTTCACTTCACCATCAAAAATCTCTGGTAAAATAAGGAGCTAAGTCATGATGATAAAAAAAATACTCTTTTGGGCAGTCTTTTTTATCCTGATTTCCACATCTGCGTTGGCAAAGAATATAGATCTTGTGACCCTGCCTTCAAGGGACAGCGTCCAGTTAACAATATACAATTCCGAAGACTTGACCCTTGTCAAAGAAGCCCGTTACATAACTGTGAAAAAGGGGTTCAATAGGCTACAGTTCGCATGGTCCGGAACACTTATAGATCCTACAAGCGTTGAATTCAGGCCTATAGAATATAAGGATCAGATCGAGCTTGCCGACACCACCATCCTGGGACAGAAGCCCCAGCACCTTATCTGGAATATAGAATCTAAATATGAAGGTCAGGTGAAGGTTGAGGTGTCCTATTTTACCAGTGGCCTAACATGGAGCATGGATTATATAGGCGAGACAGATCCGGAAGAAGAGCTAATGAAGTTCAGGGGCTATGTCCGTGTGTATAATAATTCCGGTGAAGAGTACGAGGATGCTGAGGTAAGGCTTATTGTGGGGCATATAAACCTCGTTGAAAAGATTGCCGAGCTTGCGCGCCGCTACGGAATATCCCCTCCCGCGCCGGTGAGCCCGATGTACCCTGAAATGCGCAAAAAGGCAGCCCTGGAATCCTTTGATGAAGCCGAGAGGGCTATGCAATATAAAATGGCCGCTCCTGCGATGGCCTTGCCTGCTGCCGCACCCAAGGGAATCGTCAAAGAGGGACTGTCCGAATATTTTATGTTCTCAGTGGAGGGCAGGGAAACTATTCCCGACGGCTGGTCCAAGCGAATGCTGGCGGTTAAGGCGGATGAGGTCAACTTCAACGTCATGTACCGGATGAGGACCGAACAATACGGCCCCGAACCACAAAGGTTTTTTATCTGGAAAAATGATGAAAAGCATAAACTGGGTGAATCGCCGCTTCCGGATGGTTTAATACGTATATTTCGCGAAAACGGAAAGGAAGGGCTCTCATATCTCGGTGAACAGACTATACGGTATGTCCCGATTATGGCGGACGTGGAGGTTAATCTCGGCCCTGATGACCTTGTGGTCTATGAGACCATTAAAAAATCTACCAAAAGATACAATTTCAGCTTCAACAAACATGATGAGGTGGACGGCTGGGATGAAGAACAGATATGGAATGAAATTGTCAGAAACTACAGGAATAAACCGATTACCTTTGAATTAAGGCGTGTCTGGAAGGGAGACGTAGAGTATAGATCAAAGATAAAAACCGCGCTCTTTGACTACCAGACAACAGAGTCGACCTTGATAGCAGAGCCTCGCAGCAAAAATGAAAATGATGTGTCCGCTGTAATTCATATGGGGTCCAATCAGAAACAGTCGCGTGTTTTAATAAAAAAATAAGATCCTGATAACCAGAACCGTCTTTTTATTGATACCCATTAATATAAATAAAAAAAAATATATGTTTGGATTGCTTTATAATATAAAAAATATTTTGAATGAATTGCAAATAGAATAATATAAGACAAGGAGCATCAAGTGAAAAGTCGAATACTGAGATTCTGCATAATATTTTTCTGCATGATTTTAATCTTTGGAATCAATAGAGCCTATACCCAAACAACCGATCCTGAGCCTTATTATCCTGATATAACAAATACCTCACCACATAATCTTATGTCTGATGACTCAGGTATTTCAGGCAGATTTCGACAATTTCCCGCCAATGAACGTTATAGGGCGCTTTCGGAGGGTGAAAGCTGGGAACTGGATATATTTACGACAGGACAGAAAACCGATGTAAACTATGTCATAATAGGTATAACTCCCAATGATCCAATAGCCTACCCTTACCCGCCAAACAATCCGCCCGGTTTCAGTGCGGTACCCAAGATTTATGGCGGCGTTGACGGGCTGGGCGTTGATATATGGAATAAAGAAGACTACAGGGCGCCCGGAGCCGATCAGGAGGTGTGGGAATTGGCTCTCACTGTGGCGGGTCCTACCCCGCTTGGAGGATCTGCGGATATAGATGCGAATGATTTTTGGCCTGTGCTTTCCTGGGATCCCAATCAAATAGCAGGGGTTGCTCAGCGGATGGACCTTTATCTGGGAGATGCTAATGGTACACTTCTTTTGGACATGAGAACAACTAACAGTTATCAGACCGTGGAATCAGATGCAGAAGAAGTCGTTGCTAGTTGGGATTACGCCCTTTTCTCATTTACCGTAGTATATGAGCCTCCTCCGACATGGTATCGGGATACGGATGGTGACGGTTATGGTGACCCGAACGATACCATAGTTGCCGAATCGCAGCCTGATGGTTATGCTATAGAATCCACAGACTGTGATTATAATGATCCAAACACATACCCTGGCGCGCCGGAGATTTGTGACGGCAAAGACAATTCCTGTAATAGTATGGTGGATATTGAAATTATGGATCCGAATAATCTTAATTTAGAAATAGAGGACCTCGAAAGCGGTCTTAACAAAATACTCATGGAAACCCCTTGCTCTGCATATAGCTCTTATGAGTTTTTGTTGAATTTTAAAGGGTTGCTCGATATTGCAAGCCTGAATCTGGACAACAGAGATGTTACCGGGTCATTCCTGTCTGCTTATTACTTTTTCGGGAAGACAAGCGG
>JBLIRS010000202.1:0-6399 GCA_049472415.1 bacterium
CTTTATAACTGTTTTTTGTTTTATCGGATTTGCCACAATACCATGCAATGGTCAATATGTCCCTTTATGGCTTCAACAATCCTACGCATTGCTTTCCATTCCGAGATTTATCCCGAATCAGGTGATTATCTATTTTGAACCAGGCACTAATCTGGCTCAAATCCTAGCGCTCTATACACTTTATGGATTAAAAGAGATCTCTTCAAGCCCCCTTTCAGGCGCAAGGACTGTTTTGACTTCGCCTCTTGTTGATCTTCAAACACTTATTGTTCGCCTCAATATGGAGGCAATCGTACTTTTGGCGGAGCCAAATTATATAGGAAAGGTCGCTTTTATACCTAATGATCCGTACTATCGTTATCAATGGAACCTACAGAGAATAAACGCCGAATCTGCCTGGGACCTTTCAACCGGTCTCGGGGTGGTTGTGGCGGTGCTTGATACGGGTGTTGCCTTTGAGAATTTCGACATATACGCTCAGGCCCCTGACCTTTCAGGAACAAGCTTTACCGCGGGTTGGGATTTTGTTAATGATGACGCTTATCCTGACGATGATGCCGGACATGGCACACATATCACCGGAACAATAGCCCAGACGACCAATAATTTATATGGATGTGCGGGGCTTGCCTTTAAATCCACCATCATGCCGGTCAAGGTTATGGACAGCAATGGCAATGGCACCCTGACAGATATCGTGAACGGGATATATTTCGCAGTTAATAACGGGGCTAATGTGATCAATATGAGCTTCGGCTTTGGCAACAATCCGACAGTCTCCTTGGAGACAGCAGTCAATTATGCATATAACAACGGGGTTACCATGGTATGCTCCGCAGGAAATAACGCCACGGATTTGCCTAATTATCCGGCCTCTTACCCTGTTTGTATATCTGTAAGCGGTGTCCGCTATGATTTGACGCTCGGGGACTACTCCAACTATGGAGCGGAAATAGATGTTTGTGCGCCCGGAGGGGACTTAGCGGTGGACCAGAACCTGGATGGATATCCGGACGGCATTCTCCAGCAGTCACATGATGGGACAAATTATACGGTTTTCAGTATGCTTCTTGGCAAAGGCACATCATGGTCAGCAGCACACGTAACCGGAGTTGTGGCATTAATGCAATCAATGAGCGGCGGGATATTGACACCTGATCAGGTTGATCTGATACTAAAACAGACGGCCCTGGATCTCGGAGTGCCGGGTTGGGACCAATATTACGGGTATGGCCTTGTCAATGCCTTTGCGGCAGTAGTTGCTTCAAGTCAAGCTACAATAGCAACAGCAGAGGCAATATTTTTGTCATCCAGCTTACTGTCATCTAACCTATTATCAACGAATCTGTTACTTTCCTCCTTACCTCAATTCCTGCCTGCACAGACACAATTTATCAATCCTGTCCTGGTTAACCAGGCACAATCCTCGACTAATCCTATAGCAACAATCAATGGTGACCTATCCACTCTTAATTCATTATTCACGGCATCATATCCTCTTACATTTCAAACCTATCCATTTTACTCATCATATCCGAACCTGTTTGCATTGACCGGTCTAAACCAACAATTTAACCTGGCCTTGCCGGGATACATAAATCCCCTGCCCTTTTCCATTCCTTTTTCTGCACTAACAGGAACAGACCCGCTTTTTCTGTTGAGAGGCCTGTACTGACATCACCCCTTCTCCTTTTAAACTTGACAACATTATTAACGCTTTATATTATTAACTAGCTTAAATTAAACAAGTTGTTATATCTCCTGTCTGTTTATTTGGTTTCCATTATGATATATTTAACGATATAGTGAAGAGCGGGTTTCCACAAAATAAAATCTATAACTTTAGGCACTTGACACTTTAGGCACTTTAGCGCACTTACTTTATTAACTTTAGACACAAAAGAAATCCTTAATGTATAATGTGGTTTAGAAAAGAAAAAAAACTCCAGCAGGTCTTTGACGATAAAAGGCTCAAGATTCCGGAAGGTTTATGGATGCGTTGTAAAAGCTGTAAAGATATTATCTATATGAAGGAGATTGAGCGCAACTACGATATTTGTCCAAAGTGTGAGTATCATTTCCCTATTCCTATTGAAAAAAGGCTGAAGCAGATCTATGACCTTGGAGAGTATAATGAATTTGATGCAAAGATTAAATCGGATGACCCTTTAAAATTTAAAGACAAAAAAAAATATAAGGAAAGGCTTAAGGAGAATAAGGAAAATACCGGATTGAATGATGCCCTTATAAATACCCAGGGCAAGATCGGAGGATACCTTACGACCATTTCCGCCATGGATTTCAGATTTATGGGTGGAAGCATGGGTTCAGTCGTAGGAGAGAGGATATCCCGCGGTATAGAAAAGGCCATACAGGACCAAACCCCTTTCCTTACAATCTCCGCATCCGGAGGCGCAAGAATGCAGGAAGGCATGCTCTCCTTAATGCAGATGGCAAAGACAAGCGCAGTTCTGACACGCCTCTCCGATACCAGGCTTCCCTATATTTCCATCCTGACAGACCCAACGACCGGAGGCGTAACAGCCAGCTTTGCCATGCTAGGCGATATAATCATAGCAGAACCCAAGGCCCTTATCGGTTTTGCCGGTCCACGCGTGATAGAGCAGACAATCGGCCAGCAACTCCCCGAAGGATTCCAGACTGCGGAATTCCTGCTTGACCACGGGATGATTGACATTATCTGTAACCGAAAAAATATGAAACAGGTATTGATAAGACTTTTTGAATTTTTTGTCCGGAAATGACTCCCTCCAATGCCCTGGATTATATATATGATCTCCAAAGAATCGGTATCAAATTCGGTCTTACCAATACAGAACTGATCCTGAACGCCCTGGGAAATCCCCACCAAAACTTCAAGGGAATCCACATAGGAGGAACAAACGGCAAGGGTTCCACCGCCGCGATGCTCGCGTCCATTTTAAAGGCGGCAGGATATAAGGTGGGGCTTTATACATCCCCTCATTTGATCCATCTTTCAGAACGGATACAGATAAACGGATATCCCATTTCAGAAACGGATCTCACAAAAGGGGCGGAAGAATTGAAACTGATCATCCGGGATATCAATTTCAAAGACTCGCATCCTACCTTTTTCGAGACTGTAACCTGCCTTGCCTTTTCCTATTTCTCCCGAATGGGGGTAGATTGGGCGGTAATTGAGGTAGGGATGGGAGGAAGGTGGGATGCCACTAATGTATGCAATCCGAGCGTTGCGGTAATCACTAATATATCAATGGATCATCAGGAGTATCTCGGCCAAACCCTTGTGGAAATAGCGGGTGAAAAGGCGGGTCTTATCAAGCCGGGATGTCCTCTGGTAACCGCGGTGACCCAGGAGGAGGTCTTAGCGGTCATCAGAAAAAAATGTGAATCTGAGGGCGCCCCCATATATCTCGTGCCTGAGCTGTATTCATATGAATATGCTCAAGGCCGGGATAAGCCCTTTTTAAAAACAAATCCTCTAATTGATGGACCTGCCGGGGGGCAACAAATAAACATCAAACGCGCAGGCCTTCCATACATTACCATTACACAACCCCTTATGGGCGGTTTTCAGATTCAAAACACATTTCTGGTATTAGAGGTGATCCGGAGATTAAGAGAAATGCACACTAAGATCGATGATGAAGCCGTAAAAAAAGGATTGCTGGAAACAATATGGCCCGGGAGGATACAGATAGTCTCCCGAAGACCTTATATGGTCCTTGATGGAGCTCATAATCCATCCGCCGCACAAAAAATGGCTGAAACCGTTCGTACACATTTTAGTTTTGAAAATCTCATACTCGTGCTCGGGATCTTAAAGGATAAGGATATAGCTGGTATTTGCAGGGAAATCCTCCCTCTTGCGCATTATATAATCCTCTCCTCTCCTGAATCTGACAGGGCCGCAACCGCGCAAGAGCTGTATCAGATTATTCAAAACAATGGTCTAGCCGGTAAACAGGATATCATTATCGTACCACGCCTGTCAGAAGCTATTATTAAGGCAAAGGCATCGGCCGGAGAAAAAGATCTTATTCTCGTTACCGGTTCCCTTTATACAATCGGCGAAGTAATGTCACTTTTGGGTATAAAGCCGTTTCAGCCGGAGGTAAAAAAGGCTGTGACTAATACGATCTGATCCATAATGCCTATAGAAGATGCAGACAATCCGAGAACAGTAAAAAACGGACCTCAAAAAGATATCTTCACGTTTATATTTAACTCCATCGGTGTCTTTTCAAAAATCTCCAACTATCTTCCTTTTGTTATGATTTTTATTCTTTTTTTTCCTTTTTCTATTATGGCTGGTGAAAACACTATTCACCTGACCAGCGAGAGACTTGAATACTATATTCCGACCCGGAAGGTCTCTGCCCGGGGAGATGTAAAATTGACAGAGGAAGGATTCCGGCTCTATGCGGATAAGATGGAATTGGATCTTGAATCAGGGGAAGGAGTGGCACAGGGTGATATCCGGATTTTTTTGCCTCAGGGATATCGAATGGATACGGATATGGCTGAATTTAATATTAATACGGGTTGGTGGAGGATACAGGCAGCGGACATGCTGATTGAACCATCAGGCCGTATCCATTTCGAGGAGGCTGAGAAAACGGACCCGAATACCATAAATATGATAAGGCCCGGATTCACTTCATGCCCGGGGGAAAATCCTCCCTGGGAGATAAGAGGTAGAAAAGGGATACTGAAGCTTGATAAGTCCATGAAAATCAGCAGGTTATCCATGAGGATTAAGGGGGTGCCGGTCTTTTATCTTCCGGCGGCATATGTTCCCATATGGAGGCAGGGAAGCACAGGCTTACAGCCGCCTGAAGCAGGGCATTCAAGCAGACACGGCTTTTTCCTCAAAAATCTTTTCACATGGCCTTTTACCCGGCATACCGAGGGCCGTCTTTTTCTTGATTTTTTTACAAAAACAGGGATCGGACTAGGCGCAGGATGGAAATATGCCCCTGAAACTGACAGCCAGGAATCGGAGGCAAAATTCTATCTTCTCCGTGAGTGCGGCCCAGAAAAAATCCACGGGAAAGCGGACCTGACCGCGGACATGGGCAGATCTGACCAAAAAAGAGGCGTCATGGATGTTCATTATGCCACGGAAAGGGATTATGACCGGAGATTTTCATCCGATCTCGCCATGAGAGACCTCAGAATCGGAGAGTCCAGGGCATATGTGACTCTGCAAAGGTCTGCGTTTGGTATCATGGGCGAGTGGGAACACAGAAGGTCACTTATAGATCCGAATAACAAGTCGGATGTACACCTGCTGCCAGGGATTATCTCTCATCTCCAGCCCACCCCTTTATTAAAGACTGCAAAGGCCGGATATTCCCCTCTTTTAGGTCTCCGTCTTTCCGCTCTTCACATGGATTGGGACCTGCCGGAAGGCAATCCTGAAGGCAGCGAATCCGGCGAAAGCTTTATCATCGAACCGGGATTAAGCCTTCAGGTGCCTGGTAATCACTGGATGAATCTGAATACCCTTTTTTCAACCAGACAGACCTATTATCAGACAGCGCAATCCGAAGAAGAGGACAAAGAGGGCTGGTCCCACGCGTATATGGCTGATTTAATATTGACAGGTCCGCGTATATATAAGGATTATATGAAAATGGATAATGATCATAACGAAAACCCTTCCACAAAAACGGAAACTTACAATGGCATCAGACATCTTGTATATCCTCAGGTATCCTATGAGTATAAAAAACATAACGGAATCCGGCCTGCCTCGATTTTGGATATTGAAGGTGATACCAGTGAAATGAGAAACATCCGTTTTTTGATTATAAACAGGATCTGGGGGAAAAAACTCAAACCTGCGATACCCGATCAGCCTGCAATGGACCTGATCATTTCCCAAAACCTATATATGAAAAATGATTATATGAAAAATGACAGAAAGGCGTTTGAGATAAGGATCAGTACAGTCCCCTATCCCCTTGTCCGGTTCAACGGAAGGGGAATTTTCTTTACGAAGGGAAGCCACGAAAGGGATATAGATGTGGACTTCAGTCTGGGGAATAGTGACAAAGGAGAAATATCCATGGGCTGGAGACACCTCTGGGATAAAATCAATGAAGATTCTGGTGAAATGACCAATCAAAACGCTTATAATGAAAAGCTCAATACAACCCGGTTGCTTATTACATCCCCTCCCTGGAAGGGATACCAGTTCGGTACGTCATTTATATATGACTTTGAAGCCAAAGACAGGATAATCGAGGAGAAATACTCGGTCTTTTATAAGCAGACATGCTGGAAGGCCAGAATAGGATACATCAAACACATCGATGAGGATATGATACGGATAGATCTGAACCTCATATTTTAACAATGCTTGTCGCAGACCATTTTAATACTCATGAA
>JBLIRS010000203.1:0-6565 GCA_049472415.1 bacterium
GCCCAATTGAGCCGGAAAGAAATAAAGGTGGGGGATTCTGCTACTATCACCATTTCCGTCGCAGGGAAGGGAAATATCCATGACATACCTGAGCCGGTTATACCGGATATCCCTGATTTCAAGTTTTATGAGGATAAACCCTCTCTGGATGTTGATACCACACTAGACGGGATTTCAGGAACAAAAACCTTTAAAAAGGCTCTTGTGCCTACAAAACCCGGAGAATACCGGATACCTCCCATAAAGGTCCCATTCCTCGATCCTGATTCAGGCACCTATCGTATCGCCTCTACTCAACCCATTTCCATAACTGTACTTTCGGGAACGGAAGAAGAAAAGCTTAATCTGGTCGAAGGAGAGGAGCGGATAGTTAAAAAAGAAGAGATAAAGCTTCTGGGCAAAGATATCCTTCCTCCAATGACTTCCATAGCTGCACTCCGGGACCAGTCGGTAAGATGGTTAAATCCCCTCCTTCTTCTCATGATATTTCTCCCGCCTTTCACCTTTTTTTCATTTTTTGTGTCTGAAAAGAAAAAAAGGCACATGGCTGCCGATCAGGCATTTTATTGTCGTAAAAAGGCCTTTGCGGGATGGAAAGAAAGAAGAAAAACAATCTTATCATTGATAGAAAAAAAACCTGATAAATTTTATAGCCAAACCTCCCGAAGCTTGAGACAGTTTCTCGGAGACAGGCTTACCGTGACCGGTCAGGCACTTACCGCTCAGGAGATGGACAAGAAACTGGAAGACCGTCATGTGCCTCCGGATTTAAGAACTCTCCTCAAAGGCCATCTGCAGGTTTTGGAAAAGGGGGCATTTGGCGTTCTAAACCAGGATACAGAAGAAAGGAAGGCTTTATTCAAAGATCTGGAAAAGGCGATCAACCGGCTTTTGCGATATATATAAAAAATCAAAATTCAAAATGAAATATGCGCTAATCATGGATCTTCGATTAATTAAAGGAGTTGTGAACAATGATAATGGAACGGAGTCGATAAGAAGATGGGAGGAATAAGAAGGGAAAAAAGGGGAATTCCTGTCCTTTCAGGTCTTTTTCTTATCAATTTTATTTTACTCTTATCACCTTTGCTTTACACTCCCGGATCGCTTGCCGCGGATAAAGGGAAGATCCCTCAACTATTTCTTGAAGCCAATCAAGCCTATGAAAAAGATGATTATAAGACTTCTTCGGAGCTTTACGAGGAGGTTTTGGATAGCGGAATGTATTCAGGCATGATCTATTATAATCTGGGCAATTGTTATGTGAAAATGGGGCAAACAGGCAAAGCGCTGCTCAATTACAGAAGGGCGGAACGTCTGATGCCCAGAAACGGTGACTTAAAATTCAACCTGCAATATGTCCTGGACCAGAGAAAGGATAAAATCGAGGCAAAAAACAAGATCCCGTTTGCCAGGGCCTTTTTTTTCTGGTATTACTGGCTCAGCATCAAGGAACTGCTCTTTATCTTCATAGCCGTAAATATCCTTTTCTGGTCCCTGTCGCTCTTCCTCTTATACAAAAAGAATGATACCCTCAAATGGATAAGGGGAATCGCCTTTTGCCTTTTCCTCATTTTTGGAATAAGTCTGGGAATTAAGGTCTATGCCCAAAAACTTATTCACTATGGCGTAATCATAACATCCGAAGCAACAGTCAGGTCCGGCAACGGACTTAACCACTCAGCCCTGTTTATACTTCATGAAGGATCTGAATTCAGGGTCGATGAAAGAGCAACAGGGTGGACTAAAATCAGTCTGGCGGACGGCAAGATTGGCTGGATCTCTTCCGACGCGATAGAGATTATTTAAACCCGGATTTATTCAGAACTCGAACAAAAGCCCCATATAATAAAACCAGCCGCTCATATCAGTCTCATAGGGCTTAAGGTCATCAAAATTGTTTAGATCTGCATAACGAGCCTCAAAGGTTAAATAGGTAGCATTGACACCGAATTTATGATCGAAACGCGCCGCAGAATCAGGGCTGAGACTATTAAGAGAAAACTGAAAACCGGCATTCACATGATAACCTTTTCGATTTAAATGAATGGTTCCGGGCTCGGGATTATTCGGGTCTTGCAGGAACTCCCCCTTTTGCTTAAAATAGCTATAGTCTGCCCCGCCACCTATATAGGGGACGATAAACTGTCGGGAAGAAAATTTAAGCCTTATATTTACCGATGCCTCAAAGGGGATATTGTAGTAATAATAATCCGGCTCATTTCCCCTCATATACCCCACACCCAATCCTACCTGAAGAAATTGTCTGAAGATCTCACGGTTTATCTTCAATCCCCCAATAATCTCATAATCTCTTTTAAATACACTATCCTTAATCTTTGGCGTATCCAAGACATAGTATCCCCACCTGGTCTCAATAGAGATATTTTTTCTTGGAGATGGGGCCCCTGCATATGAAATAGATGTACAAATTAAAGGGCAAATAAAAAACAACATAAAAAAAATAAAAAACCGGTATCTTTTTTTCATCAATCAATCTCTCTCCTTTTAGCAAGAAACATGTCTATTCTAACCTCTTTATATTCTATAATATAAAAACTATCGGACATTTCTATCCCCGGATATGTTCTTTAAATGAAAGTTATGTTTTTTGCAGAAAAATCCGATCAAAAACAGAAAAACGCACATTATTATGGAAAAAAGGATCATAACCCTACTATTTAATTTCCCGTTCTCTCCGATCCGGCTTATGAAACAGCCTGACTCCTCATTAGGATCAAACAATCCATTGTAAGGGAGCAGGATCTTCCAGACTCCTTCACTATTATACCGAAAAAGGCCGTTTGATGACCCGAACCATACAATTTCCCTATTATCAACCACAAGTGACGTAATATTAACAAAATCCTGATTCACATTTTCATTATTGAAATATTCCCATTTTGTGCTGTCCAGAACATGTCTTGTGACCCCGCCAAAACTATTTCCATAACCATAATGTCCCAGCCATAAATCATTATCTTTTTGATCTATGTCTGTGATATAAGGATTGAGAAATCGAACATCACCCTGACCATTAATATACTGCTCCCATGTCTCACCTTCATGCTTAAAATGACTCAGGCCCAACCTAAAAGAATTGGGATCAGCAAAGACGGTTTCAGGGTCAAAACTTACCACCCAAATATCTCCATCACCATCCCTGTCCAAACGAAAAACGGCTTTCGAGCCGGGATATCCCGAATAAACATCCTTTATGAGCTTATCATCCCCTGTGTCGGGATTAAAAATGACTATCCCCTTATATTCCTCCTCGGGTATACCGTTAGGATCTTTGGAGATGTCAGAGACCCCGATCCAAACCTGGCCATTCACATCCGTAGTCAAAGAATATATAAAGTTACCTTGAGAGGTAACATTGGAATAGGAAAAGGGTTCTTGCCCGGATTGATATTTAATCAACTTACTGGCAAACTTGAAAGAATTGGGATCAATTCCTGTTGTGTTGGTATCATAATATGGACTGGTATTATCACCATAATATGCGCTCGAAGACAGATACTGTTCTGATTTTACCACCCATACCCGTCCCCGATTATCCGCAGCCATACCAAGAAAATTGATATTCGGATCAGGATCTTTATATGATGTCCAAACACTTCCATTATATTCAAGCGGGCCGGCTGAAGTCCATGCCCACAGATGATTATCTGTTGGTGTGATCTGCAATGAAAATACATCCAGATCCTGTTTGTAATACGACCATTCACCACCGTCAAGTCTTGCCATACCACCGCTGCTTGAATCAGCTATCTGACCTTGAGAATCTCTTTTCAGCCTAAATCCAACCCAAAGCTTATTATCCTTATCAACGGCCAGAGATGAGACAAATTTACCGTCATGAAAGGTCTGCCACATCAGTTCAACCGGAGTTTCAGGCTCAATAACTAATTCATGCTCTTCTGCCGGAGTCCCGGTCACAGCTTTACCCAATTTCTCGAAATAAAAACAATAGGAAATATCTGCGCCATCACCAAAACTAATTGTCCTGGTATAAGAATAGACTACACCGTCCATATAGTCGTTATCATTCGGGTCCACCTTGTGCATATCAAATTTCTCATCATCCTCGTAATTATTATTTGCATCGAGATCTATCCATACCTGGGCCTTATCCGGCTCTATATTCTCATCATCCGAGTATTGAACCCTGAACTCAAACTTTGTCCCGCTCTTTCCCGATTCCGGAGATACTCCATTTACAAAACCCGAATCATCCGTAAAGGTCAGGACGGCAATGGGCTCTATGGTGAGATCGTGGTCGCTTGCCGGGGTACCGAGCACAGATGAAGAATCCTTTTCAAAATGGAATTTATAAGGCAGAGTCGCGCCATCATCAAATCCTGTTATTGTTCTGGTATAGAAATAGACAACACCAATATTATAGTTCTGGTCGTTTGGATCTAAGGGGAGCATATCGAATTTCTCGTCTTCCTCGTAACTATCGTTGGCATCAAGATCTATCCATACCTGGGCTTTATCCGGGGGGGCATTCCCCTTATCCGAGTATTGAACCCTGAACTCAAACTCTTTCCCGCTCTTTCCCGGATTGGGAGATACACCGTTGACAAAACCTGCATCATCCGTAAAGGTCAGGACTGTATCAGGCGGCAGATATCGAACAATACCATCGACAGTTGCGAACCAGACAGTTCTTTCCGCATCAATGGCAAGATCATTAATATAGTTGAAGGTCTGCCCGGATGGAGAATCATTGCTATTTAAAACCTGCCAGATCCCTGTTGTCAGATTGTGATAGGTTGCTCCGCCCATTAGAGTTTCTGTCTCAGGAACATGACCGATCCACATATCATCGCCTCTGAGGTCTATGGCAACAACTAAATTACTCCCCAGGCTCACCGCGTTTTCACCATTCACATACTGAGTCCACTCCTTTTGCTCCGAGTCATAATAAGAAAGTCCCATGCCCTTAAACGGCCCATATTTTGATATTTCGTTAGGATCTTCTCTGAAAGCCTCACTTCCCGCCCATACGTCTCCTGATTCATCGATGTATATGGTACGGATATAATCACCTCCCGGATAATTTCCCTCAAGGCTGTTGAAACGAGTTATTACCTGCTCACTATTGGGATCAAAAAGGACAATCCCCTTATAGTCATATTCAACACTGCTATTGGCATCAATAGTAATATCAATTATACCGGCCCAGACAATGCCGTTTGCATCGATGTCCATGGCAGTAATAATATCTCCGCCCAGTTCTTTCCTTTTGTAAAAGGTCCATGCTCCGGAATCGTATCTGGCAAAACCACCGCCATAAACCTCAAAATTAGGGTCCTTAAAGGCATTAGGGTCAATAAATGCGTTAGGATCCCCCAATGTATTCGGATCTTTTTCTGCATAGATATCTGCCCAGATATTACCGTCATTGCCGGAAGCCAGAATATTAACATACTCATTATTAGGATCTATTTCTCTCTCTGTAATCCATGATTGTCCATTAAAATGGCTTATACTATGACCGGTTAAAAACCAAAGATCATTGTTTTGTTGTATTTTAAGAAATCTCACATTATTGTCCGGCATATATTCAGTGCCTTTGAATATTTGCCATGTCTGACCGCCAAAGCTGGCTATACCTCCTGCGTTGGGATCATCATAGCCAGGAGCAAAACCTGCCCAAATGATATTGTTCTGGTCTATCTCAATGGAAGTGACAGTGTTACCTGGCAAACCATCATCTTTTTTGTAGATCTCCCATAACTCATCTTTCGAGGTCTTGCTTATACTTAGTGAATGATCGGAAGCGGGTTCGCCTTCCGCCGTTAGCTCACCATTATAGAAAAAGAACCTGTAATTTATAATTCCATCTCCCTGATAGAAAAGTTTTGTGGAAAAGGTATAAACCTTGCCGTCAGAGGTATCCGTATCCGTTGAATCATCCTCTTTCATTGTAGATTTCTCGAAAGGACCATACTCGCCGTTATCATCCTGATCTATCCATATCTGTTTTACTTCCGGTAACAGACCTGATTCATCCGTATATTTGACTGAAAAATTAAATTGAGTGCCGCTTTCCGCCTCGTTGGGCTCCACCCCGTCATCAGTAAATCCAGGTTCACCTGCCCAGTCCAGTTGAGGGGCGCCTATAAGCGTCACGACATTGAGACCGCTTCCCGGTCCCTGGGCCTTCCCCTTATTGTTCTCAAAATAGAAACGGTAGATGAGGCTTTCAGTTTTTGTATTTGGATCATGCTCCGGGGAAAATTCGATTTTTTCGACATAATAGGTATAAATAAGGCCCTGTGAGACGGAGGCATTTGGATCAGCAGCCTCCATGTCAAACTTCTCATTCTCCTCGAATGTCCCGTTATTATTCAGGTCTATCCATACCTGAGAAAAATCTGGCAATATATCCGATCTGTCCCTGTACTCCACCCTGAAGGTAAAAGAGCCTCCGGCCGCGCCCACAGGGGGTTGTACACCGGTACTTTGAAGGTTGGGATCATACACCCAGTCAAGGGTTGATTGAAATGAGGCGGTATATAGGTCGTATGAATAGCTGCTACGCAGGTCTTCC
>JBLIRS010000204.1:0-6541 GCA_049472415.1 bacterium
CCATATCCTTGTTCATAACTATAAATGACTTTGATATCACAATTATCTGATAAAGCTTCTGCTGAGGATGAGCATCCTCCGATCATATACCATCCCTCCTCATTTATTGAAAAGGGATAATTATCTATAGGCTGTCCAATCAGAGTATATGTTTTTTCTTTGTTTAATAATATCCAGTATCCCTTTCCAACCTCCATATTTTCTTCCTCTTTGATACGTATATATCCTTTTCCCTTTTCATAACCATAAACAACTTTTGCATCAGGAAATAATGACAAAACAAAGGCATTTTCTGATATAACCGGAAGGGATATCATGCTCCAACCTGCAAGCATGTTTGTTTCAATTGATATTTCATTGAATAAGAGGTCTCTATCAGATTCCGTTATACAACCATCTTCATCAACATCTGCCGCAACCATATAATTATTATCATTACTGCACAAGCCCAAAATCTTTCCAAAAGTTAAATAGTCATCGTAATCTACATCTCCATCAGCATCAAGATCACCATCTTCCGCTGCAAATGCTATGAGAAATTCAGAAAAAAAGGATATAGTGCCACGAATAGTCTTATTAATAGTATCCAAAGAAGTAGTTACATCTTTCCAGATATTTGGTGCTTCTTCATGGAGAACTCGTAAATTATCTATATTACAACTGGGGCAAACTTGTTGAAGGTCATTATCATTATAACCAAAGCCAACGTTTATCTCTTCTTTATAGGTGGCTGTTGTACTAATATCATAGCGTTGAACTGGAATATATCTACTAAGAGATTCGGGCTTTCTTACCCAAAGCTCACGCAGAGTAACGAATGTATTTCCAGGTTGCGATATTTCAGGAAATTCGATACTAACAGTATCAAGTTTATCCCGCCAAGATACATCGTGTCCCGCAGGTGTATTTAAAGTACAAGAAGAAAATATAAATTCTCGATCTTCACAATCTGCATCAATACAATATTTCCAAGAGGCAGTGTTGTCTATTAATTGAAAGTCTATGATATTTTCACCAGCACTTACCCAACACTCTTCTGTAACTTGTTGTATGCTCCACCCTTCGGCAGTACAGTCTAAACATGTAGAATAATAAGCATAATGATCGTCATGACTATATATCCACACAGCTCTATTTCCAATTACTTGAAATTGATTAATATTATCACCAGCACTTACCCAGCATTCTTGCGTTACTCGACGTATACCACTTACCCCTTCTTCCAAACATGTAAAATAATAAGCATAATGATCGCCTGAGCCATATATCCACGTTGCCCATTGATCATCAATTGTTTGAAACTCGTTGATATACTGGTCGCCTAAACATGATTGAGTTATTTGAACTCCATTACAGAAATATGCATTAACACTATCATTCCAACCACATTGAACTGGCTCCTCAACTTCTGTATCTATAATGACTTCATCGATAATCATAGAACCATATCCTGAAATGTTCGATCCAGAACCATCTCCAATTATTAATATCTTCCTATTAAGACTACTGTTTCCAGCTGGTCCTGAATAAACTGTATTGCCATCGATTTTTTGGGTGAGGTAGCCGTTTTTTAAAAAGATTGAGTAATCGTGATATTGATTTACGTTAATGTCTATTAAACCGCCACTACATCTTACAGAATTTTCAAGAATATAAAAGCTGCCGCTATAAACGCCATCATGACAATAAAAACTCCATTCACCTGAGCCTGGTGTCAATCTTGCTCGTATGGAAAAAAAGTTTCCTTCGGCAGGGTCTGCAATTTGCCATGGTACCGGATCACCATAAGCAGAATAATTTCCAAACCAAATACCAGTCCCATATCCTGTTGTTAATGTCAATTCCCCTCCCGCAGCACTCCATGATGTCCCACTCAATACACCAGTTGAAAATATATCTTGTAATGAAGGATGATCTGGTGTTATGGATGCGTCATAATGAAAGTAAAAAGCAAATGCTTCATTTAACATGCAGATAGATATAAGATAAAAAATTGTTGCTAAGCCTATTAAACAAAATATAAATGATTTTCTTTTTGAAATTTGATATTTCATCCGCCCTCTCCCTTTAAGCAAATTCTTAATAAAATCGGATCCTTTAATAAGTAACCAACCACCAACGGATGAAGTAGTTGGCGGCTTGTTGCTATCACTTGGATCAACAAAAGTTACTGTGAAGGTCTCGGAGTTAAACCAAGGATTTATATCTACATCCAGTATATTAGGAGGAGCAACTGCCAGAAACCAGATTGCTTCTTGATTTACATAGGGTCCTGTCTGGACCTATATCCGTTCTAAGAATAACTCCAAGACTTTCATATTGATTACTAACTAAAGTTTCAAAGTAAAATTTAGTGCAAGAAAAAGAGATTAATTTATTGAAAATATTGGCATTTTAAGTTGAAAAGCAGCTCCAAATTTAGTATTCTTTACTTGCCCTGAATAATTAAAAACACTAAATAAGAAGGAGCTACCATGAATAACAATACATCATTTTCTCTCTCATTGCAAAAGAGCTTAGAAAACCGGAAGCTGAATCTGGATTCTGAGATAGATAATGTATCTAGAATATTGTGGGGATACGATCTTTGCTTCATCGGTGCAATATAAGAAAACAAAAGGGACATGGGACAGCTCCAATACTTTATCTATTCATTAAATACGCATGAAAGATATTGACAAAAGGACCAATGGATGGCTTCGACGCAATGAGGCATTGAGAAAGAATACTGATGTAGTAGTGGAGATGATAGCTCGTGCATGGCAGAACAACTTTGATACATCCTCTGTCCTTTTTGATTGCTGGTTTTCTCATGATGCTGTGATTGCCAAAATTTTTAATATAGGCTATGGGGTTATCTACCATCTGTTAAATAATGGGGCCATCCGGGTTTTCACCCATCTGGTCTGATTTGTAGTCAGTGAAGTCCAGTTGACATATTTTGAAAAAAGTATTACTATTACTAAGTAATACTTGTACAACAAGGAGGGTTGTTATGAAAGTAACTACAAAGGGACAGGTTACAATACCTCAACATATAAGAGATAAACTTGGGATAACTCCGAATACGGAAGTTGATTTTGTCGAGGAAAAGGATCGAATATATCTGATTAAAAAATCCGAAAGAAATGGAAAAATAGGGAAATTCCACTCTTTCAGAGGGGCCGCCACTGTAAAAATGACAACGGACGAGATAATGGCCTTAACCAGAGGCAATGAATGAAGGGTGTTTTAATAGATTCAAATATCATTCTGGACCTTTTTGAAGATGATAAAAAATGGGGAGACTGGTCTGAAGAAACACTTAATCACTATAGTTTGACTCATAAATTATATATAAATCCAATCATTTATTCCGAAATTTCAATAGGATTTGCTCGCATAGAAGAATTGGAGAAAGCAATCGTAGATTGCGGCTTACAATTGCTTCAAATTCCAAAAGAAGCGCTTTTCTTGGCTGGTAAGGCATTTGTGGCTTATAAAAAACGCGGAGGGATAAAATCCGCTCCATTGCCGGATTTTTTTATTGGGGCACATGCGGCAGTATTGGAGTTAAAATTAATAACACGAGATACCTCAAGGTACAGATCCTATTTTCCAACAATTGATTTAATTACTCCAGAAAAATTTTGATACTAAAGATTGTTTTCTTCTTTCCATTCAGATAGTCTCACATTAATCAAGTCGTCAGGATCTCCTATAATACAATTATGGGGTCTAAGATTGGATAATTTGCTTTTTTTTCTTCCAGTACAATTTTTAGTTTATGGCCTTTTCTCTCAATTTCAACAGGTATACCGGTTTCTATAATTTCATCCACTACTTTGAATAATTTGTTTCTTAATGATGTCAAAGAGATAACTCGCATTTGTCTTTCTCCCTAATTCCAAATTTTACTGACATATTCATATTGTTACAAATATACTGTATATATTGCAAGCATACCAGAGCCGGCACCCATTATTTTCAATTAGCTGGTTTATCTGGAATAAATCCTTATTAATGAAAATAGTAAGAAATGTCGAAGAAATAAACAGATTGCCTTCTGGTATTCCAGCACTATATGTTTATGTACTTTTGGGCTGGTGGTGATGAGAGATAAAGAACTATAAAAGGGGATAGGATGTCAAAGGTACTCATTATAGAAGATATGTACGAGATAAGAATGATGATGCGATCCTTCTTGAGCAGAAAAGGACATAACGTAACAGATGCAAAGGATGGAGACGAAGCCCTTCAACTTATAAAAGAAGATCTTCCGGACATTATCATTACGGATATGTTAATGCCTGGGAAAAACGGTTTTGACACAATTAAAGAGATTCAGAAAAACGGATTGGATTTGCCCGTTATTTTAATAAGCGGTTATAATGATCCTATTTCTCAAAACAGGGCCCTCGAGTTAGGGATAACAAAGATATTAACAAAGCCTTTTCAATCCCGGGAGTTAATAGAAGCAGTTGAATATTCGCTAAAAGAGGGTAAACCTAAATCCGTAGTCTATTCCTGATCTTAATTTCCGCTTCACTCAAAACAATTTTGACGATAAGCACCATTTTCGTCTATACTACCAACCTACATAAATAAAATATCATAATACCATCCAGGAGTAAATTACAATGAATTTAAAGAATATCATGGCCGTCACAATGGGAGACCCTTATGGAATAGGTCCCGAGGTGATTGTAAAGGCCATCTATGAAGAAAAAAAACACGATGATATCCTGATCATAGGGGATTATGAGGTCATAAAAAGGGCAGGGGAGCTTTTTGCCCCAGGGGTAGTATTTTATCCGGTAAAGGGCATTGAGGATATTGATTTTGCAACTGCCGGAGTGCCTGTGATAGATCTTGATAGAATTTCACTCGATGATGGATTGAAAGGCAAAGGCCCAACAGTGGAGGGGGGCAGGGTTTCCATACATTTTATACGTTATGCGGTTGAAATGGCATTGAAGGGCAAGGTGGCTGCTGTCATTACGGGGCCCATATCAAAGGAAGCCATTCATATGGCAGGATATCCCTATGCCGGGCACACTGAGTTTCTTGCAGAGTTGACCGGAACAGAACGGTTTGCGATGATGTTGGTTGGTGGACCTTTAAGGGTCATTTTAGTAACAACTCACTGTTCCCTTTCCTCTGTTCCCAGGATGATTAATAAGGAGAGGATTTATAATGTCCTTAAGCTGAGCCACGAATGGTGGAAAAGGTTTTTGGGCTATTCACCAAGGTTTGCCGTGGCTGCGCTGAATCCTCATGGCGGCGAAGGCGGAATCTTCGGTAATGAGGAAGAGGTTCATATAATACCTGCCATTGAGCTTGCAAGGGAAGAGGGCATAATAGTTACCGGTCCCTATCCCGCTGACACTCTCTTTTATCATGCCAGGGACGGCAGGTATGATGCCGTTGTGGTGATGTATCATGATCAGGGGTTAATCCCTTTGAAGATGATCTCTTTTGGTAAAGGGGTAAATTGTACACTGGGATTACCTATTATCAGAACCTCGGTGGATCATGGTACCGGATTCGATATATCATGGAAAGGGCGGGCAGATCCATCCAGCTTAAAAGAGGCCACCGGAATGGCAAGGGACCTTGTTCATCGAAAGTGGGGTTTGGAAGATGGTAAAAAGGCCAAGAGAAACATTGTTTAAAACCCACCCTGACAGAGGCCAGCATTTTTTGCAGGATAGTTCTTATGCCCTCAGAATATTGGATTTAGCCCGACTTGAGCCAATGGATGAAGTAATCGAGATCGGCGCCGGGTTCGGCGCGCTCACAATCCCACTAGCTAAAAAGGTATCCCGGGTTGTTGCAATCGAGTGGGACAACAGATTGGTGAAATATTTAAAAGACCGTCTTTCAAATGATATTGATCATGTGATGATAATTCAGGCTGATGTGATGAACATGGATTTTAAGCCTATATATGAAAAGTTTTCCCGCCTCCCTGTTATTATAGGAAATCTTCCCTATTACCTGGCAACCGCACTTATCCAGCGACTGCTGTTTCTGGATTGTCAATTTGGCAGAATGGTTTTTATGCTGCAGAAAGAGGTGGCGGAACGTATAGTTGCAAAGCCGGGAACAAAGGCATATGGCTACCTTAGCCTATTGGTGGAATATTTTGCTGAGGCTGAGTGCTTATTCGAAATACCTCCCTGGGTTTTCAAGCCGCAACCCAAGGTGCAATCAAGTGTTATACGTCTTATTCCAAGGTCCGAGCCTACTGTAAAGGTGATAAAAGAAATGAATTTTTTTCAATTGATCAAGTCCGGATTCAAGCATAGACGAAAGACCCTGATCAATGCATTGAAACTGGACCCGAAATTAGCATCTGAGGATATTGAAGAAATTTGTAACAGTATGGGTTTTGAAAGAAAGGTGAGAGCGGAAGCTTTGACCCTGGAAGATTTTGCCCGCCTTAGCAATGCCCTGGTTTCCCGGAGCCTTTAGGGCTCGTTCAAAAATAACTTAACATTTTTACATCTCATCTTCAGGCCATCTTTTACCGATCCTCAATCGCAAAATCCTCGAATTA
>JBLIRS010000205.1:0-6530 GCA_049472415.1 bacterium
CCTATAATGATTGTTGCTTTAATTGTCGATAAACAGCAGATTAAAAGCTGTTTCATACCTTCTCCGCTTAGAAATTTGACGAGGTAATATTTGCACCTCCCTCTAAATTGTCGAAATTAATAGTGAGGGAATTATCTCACCTCCTTTTCTTCCATCTCTTTTACCAGCCGCCACCTGTCCGGGTAGTTTCGGTAGTCTTTTGCCCTGATATTTCTCTTTTTTGAATTCATGACTCAATGATTGTTATCTTTAAGGGATACTTTTTAAGATATGTTCCACCATACCGGGATATTCTTTTTTAGTGTCACTTATCATGACTGAATCGACGACATTCAGCAGATCCAGCAATTTCAAAGGAAAGGAAGATAACCTGAATTCAAGTACCTCATGATCTATTACACATTTCTTTCTTGCCGCCTCCATAGCCTCTTTCCAGTTTATTTTGCCTTTTTTGTAAATAGTATAAAGGTCAAACATATCCTTGGGATCATCCCTGCCGATAATGGCACATATTTTATTAGCGCAAATATTTTCAACATTATCTAAAAAGATGCCTGATGAAGACAGGATGCTTTTGCCATAACGATAAACGCGATCATTTACCAGATCGACTTGTAGAATTCCATTAATGTTCAGTCTGACAAAGTCCCGGGTATCAACCATGATGGTGTAAGGCAGAGTGGAAGATCTAAGGTTTTCCATAACAATGCGGAAATCGTCACGGAATATGGCGTTTTCATTGGTAAACAAATCAAGGTCATCGGAAAATCTGCAATTATAATAAAACCGGTTCAGGCATGTTCCACCTGTAAGGTACAAGGTAGTCTCATTTGAGTAGATTATCTCTAATACCTTATCCTGAAGGGTGTAAATTTTATGAAAATCTATCGTTGCCATCGATACTCCGGGACCCTGCTATAATCACCGGTAAGGTTTGCACTTATAAGCCTGAGTCGTTTTCTTTCTCCGGTCTGCTTAAGATATTTATCGAGCAGAGTTTTATGCATAGCCTGCGGAAAAAGGTTTCTTATGTGACGGGAAGGATAGCTGCTGTTTTCAATGATTTTGGAAAAAAGGAAACTGTCGAATCCCGGATCGTTTTCATCCAGCCGGTCAAGGATATCCCCGGCAGTGAGATTGTAATCTCCCCAGAAACATTCATTAAGGACCGTCAGTGCGCTTTCCATTCTGCTGTCTGTCATGTTATATCCCTGCCTTACTGCTTTATACAGATTGCGAGACCTTTGCAAAATCCTCATACTGATAATATTACAAATTTTGATAGGTTTTTTAAAGGTCTTTCTTTACATAGCTCCGCCCCTTGAGTTACACTATCAGCAATATTAATCGTAATGACGGTTAAAGGAATCTTACAGACACATCAAAATTGACAGGCTCGTAAAAAGTCCTAAAACTCTATTTTTTGATATTTCCGCATACGCGGAAACCGTAAAAAATCAAATACTTCTGGATGCTGGATCGGGTCCAGCATGACGAGAAGGGGACTTTTTACGAGACTGTCAAAATTATCTTTAGCCCAAAACGGATGAAAAAATACTACTTCTTCGCTTCCCAGATCAATAACCGTTGCCTGTGCCCGAGCCTGGGTTTCAGTTCTTCATATTCTTCCCTTGTCAGGACCAGGGAACGGATCTTTCTCTGGATATAACGTTCAGTTTTTCTGCTCAAATCATTAAGGTGATATTCGTCTATGTTGCCCACTAAAAGGAGGTCCATGATCCCTGTGTCTTTTCCTTCCGCATAATCGTCCAGCAGGAAGGCCAGCTCCAGGTCGCCCAGCCTTGTGACGATGCTGTCAATGACCTGGTCGACCCCAATGACCTTGTTTACCATTGATCGCAGCTCCGGAAAAAGGGGGTGGTCCTGGTTTGCACTGTAAAAGACCTGGCGACCGTTTTTTTCGGATTTAAGGAATTTGGTCTTGGTGAGCTGATTCAGCTCCTCGCGGACCGCGTTTGTGGAGATTTTAAACTCCTTGGCCAGTTCCCGGAGATAGGACCTTGCGCCCGGATTGAAGAACAGCCTTACCAGCAGCTTTATCCTGGTTTTTGATGCGATCAGCCCTGTAAAAAGGTCATTCATTAGGGTTCCTTTATGAGTAGGGATTCTACTCATAATATTATAAAAAAAATATGATGTCAATATCCGCCATGAAAGTAATCGGCGTGGATAAATAGATAAATTGCTGATAATACATGTGAAAAGCATCTTTTAATTGATTGTGAATTAATTTTAAAAATTGTATAATAATATTGTACCTGAGATGTTCTGAAGATCGGAATAGATTAAAAAGGGTATGAAAAAATCTTTTTGGGCATAGGTTTATGAAAAAAATATGGGTAAAAAAGGCAAGGTCTTTTTCAGAGGCACAAAAAAATGATTTAAATTATTATCTTAAGATGACCCCGGAAGAACGTCTTGATATAGTTCAATTACTCCGTGAACAACAGAAGCATATAGGTAATTCAAAATCAGATGAGAATAGAAAAGGACTACGAAGAGTTATTAGAGTTGTTCAACAAGCATAGGGTAAAGTATTGCATTGTTGGGTCTTATGCCCTAGCTTTCCATGCGAAGCCACGATACACGAAGGATTTGGATATCCTCATCGAACCTTCTGGGAAAAATGCTGCCAGAATATTACAGGCATTGAATGAATTCGGATTTGGATCTTTAGACCTCGAAGAAAAAGATTTTACAGAACCAGGGCAGATCATTCAACTGGGTTATGAACCAGTAAGAATCGATCTGCTTACCTCGATTGAAGGCATGGAATTTTCAGAGATATATAAGAATAGATCAACCGGACAATTCGGGCATCAGCAGGTTCCGTTCATGAGCATTGATGACCTGATTGCCTCAAAAAAGATATCAAACCGCGGTCAGGATCTCGCTGATCTGGAAACACTCCGGGAGTTTAAAGAGAAAAACAATTAAGACAGATCCGCATCCTTTAAATAGGGCGCGTTTTTATCCTTTCCTGAAAGTATGGGTTCTTTAACAGGCCACTCGATTGCTAGCGCAGGATCATCCCACCGGATGCACCTTTCATATTGGGGGGCATAGAGGTCCGTGCATTTATAAAGGACTTCCGCTTTATCACTCAACACGCAATATCCGTGAGCGAATCCGGGAGGAATATAGAGGCTGGTTTTATTCTCGTCAGACAGGATCATCCCTAACCATTTGCCGAATGTGGGAGAATTCCGACGGATATCCACGGCCACATCATAGATCTTTCCCGCCAGTACCAAAACCAGTTTACCCTGCGCATTTTCTATCTGGTAATGAAGGCCCCTGATAGTATTCTTTTTTGATCCTGCACGGTTATCCTGAACAAAGTGTTCCTTGATCCCTGCATGTCTATATTTTTCGTGATGGTATACCTCCATGAAAAAACCGCGGGAATCTTCAAATATCTCGGGTTCGATTATGATAACGCCAGGGAGCTTTTCCGACGGTATAAAATTCATTTTAATAGCCTCTATCTTCAGTCAATAACTTTCTTAAATAGGCCCCATAGTTGCTATTGTTCATGCTGTCAGCAATCTTTTCCAATTCCCCTTCAGTTATATACCCCATTCGGAAAGCGATCTCTTCAATGCAGGCGATTTTTAATCCCTGGCGCTGTTCGATGGTCTGGATAAAGTTTGTGGCCTGCACGAAAGATTCATTTGTTCCTGTATCGAGCCACGCGATACCTCGTCCCAGTTTTTCGACATTAAGCAGATTATTTTTTAAATAAATCCTGTTCAGGTCCGAGATTTCAAGCTCTCCCCTGGATGAGGGTTTGAGATTTGACGCATAATCATAAACATTTTGATCATACAGGTATAAACCGGTGACGGCCCAGTTTGAAATAAAAGACTTCGGTTTTTCAATGATATCTTCCGGGTTACCCTGTTTGTCAAATTTAATTACACCATACCTTTCGGGGTCGTTAACCCAGTAGCCAAAAATCGTGGAGCCTTTTTCCTTGTCAGCTCCTTTCTTAACGGTTTCCAATAATCCATGCCCGTAGAATATATTGTCACCCAGGATAAGACATGACCGGTAGCCTTCTATGAAATTGCGGGCTATAAGGAATGCCTGGGGAAGACCTTTAGGCTCCGGTTGCTCAGCGTATTGAAAGGAAATCCCGAGTTGATTTCCATCACCCAGGAGTTTTTTAAAAAGAGGCAGGTCTTGAGGGGTTGATATTATCATTATGTCCCTGATCCCGGTCAGCATGAGGATAGAAAGAGGGTAGTATATCATGGGCTTGTCGTATATGGGTAATAGTTGCTTGGAGATAGATCTGGTGGCAGGGTATAGTCTGGTTGCGTGACCGCCCGCCAGGATCAAACCTTTAATGTTATATCGATTGGCCATAAGGGTGTCTCCGTTAAATGAGCGTCGGATCATTCTTAGAAGGGTCCGACGGATATGTCAATAGATATTGCCTTTAAATTCAGATTTATTTAGTTGATATTGACTCAACCCTTTGCTAAAGCTATACTTAAATATAACAAGTTTGCGATTTTGTCATTAATATGATTTAATTGGAAAAATCATCGTAAAGGGTGACGCATGAAAGATACTGACGATAAGACGATTCGCACCGATGTTTTGATTGACCAGCCTGGTGAAAAGAAAAAGATCGGTTTTTCCAGTACGCTTGAAATATCGAGAAAGACCTTTATAGGGAAAATTCCCTCAAAGCAACATGCTTTTTTAGAGATACTCGGGGGGGATCCAGGAAAGCTCGAACTAGGTGAAAACGAAGTCGTAATCGGCCGCATTCCTGAATGTGATATACAGCTGTTGGTTGAAAATGTGTCCAGGAAACACGGCCGCATCCTGTATGTTAATGAAGAATATACGATTGAAGATATGGGGAGCACCAACGGAATATATGTTAACGGCATTAAAGTGGAAAAATGCAGTTTAAGAAACCAGGATCTCATTGAGATCGGAGGCGTGAAGATCCTTTTTAACGAAGGCAAAATCAGGTAAACTTTATGACCTCGAGTGAACGATCAAAAATTCTCGTAACTTTCTGGGGAACAAGGGGTTCCGTTTCAACGCCGGGTCGAATCACGGAAAAATATGGCGGTAACACGCCATGTGTGTCTGTCCGTTACGAGGATATGCAGATCATTTTTGATGCCGGTACCGGCATCCGAAACCTCGGCATTGAACTTCTCGATGAGGGCAAGAGAACGGAAAATCCTCTTGTTTTGCACCTCTTTCTTAGCCATACTCACTGGGACCATATACAGGGATTACCGTTTTTCCTGCCCGCCTATTGTAAGGATACGAAATTAACTATTTATGGGAGCCCGCACAAAGAGCGTTTTCTTGCTTCAATATTACAGGAGCAGATGGATTATGAATATTTCCCTGTTTCAATGTCGGAGTTTTCAGCGGATATAAAGATTAGGGAGATTACGGATGAAGTCATCAGTCTGGGGCCGGCCGTCATCGAGAGGGAGGAACAGGTTTACCATCCGGGCGGGTCGGTCCGCTACAGATTAACTTTGAATGGGAAAAAATTGGTATATGCCACGGATGTGGAGCTGGATAAAATTTTCAAACCTGATAACAGAAGCGAGGAGGATAAAAAGCTGGCAAGGCAATATTCTGATTTTATCAAGGAAGCCGATTTACTTATTGCGGATGCCCAGTATAGTCAGGAAGAATATAATAACAAGATCGGATGGGGGCATACGTCCCTCCCGGTGATTCTCGATGTTGCTTATAAATCAAATGTGAAACAACTTTCTCTATTTCACCATGATCCTCAGCATTCAGATAAGTTTCTTGATGAATTGTGGATAGAAAACAGATCAAAGTACCGATCCGAAAATAAAAAGATGGACCTGTTCTGGGCGAGAGAAGGAATGACTCTTTCAATTTAAGAGTCTAAGGGATGTTTTTTATCTAATCAAAAAATACAGGGGGTAAGAAGATGAGAATCCAAATAAAAAAGATTATTTGTTCAACTGACTTTTCGGATCTCTCAAATCATGCTGTGAAATTTGGGATTGCTCTGGCAAAGGAGTTTGAGGCAAAGCTCTATCTTTGTCATGTTATTGACCTCTCCTCCGCAACAATGTACGGAGAAGCCACGTTCGCTTTTGAAGCCCAAAGCAGACATATGGAGGAATACGCCTACCATCAGTTGAAGGTGCTGATGGACGGGCGGGAACTGGAATGGGAGCCTCTTATTACGACAGGCAGGGCCGCGGATGAAATCGCCCGTTTGGCAAGGGAGCACAGCGTTGATTTATCAATTATCGCCACGAGGGGGAGGTCAGGTCTGAAAAGACTTGTCCTCGGGTCCGTTACGGAGCAGCTTATGCGGATCATCAAGTGCCCGTTGCTGGTAATTCGAGGTCCTGAAAAAGATGTTCCTGCCCCTGATGTTTACACTAATCCTCAAATTATGGCCTGGATGACTGATGAGTATTCTGTCATTGCCGGCAAACCACAATTTGGTGTTATCACAGGTAAACCGTTATGCATCG
>JBLIRS010000206.1:0-6482 GCA_049472415.1 bacterium
CCGGCTTTACAAAGCAACTGGCTACTTATACATGTAGTAACCTGTTTTTTCGGATATGCCGCATTTGCCATTGCATTCGGTTTTAGCATAATGTATCTGATTAAACATGGTCATGAAAAAGATGGTTTAAAGACAGGCTTTATTTCGCTCCTACCCAGCTCCCAGGTGTTGGATGACCTGGAATATAAGGCTGTTGCTGTAGGTTTCCCGTTTTTGACCCTGGGGATAATAACCGGTGCGGCCTGGGCACATTATGCCTGGGGCAGCTATTGGAGTTGGGATCCAAAAGAGACCTGGTCGTTGATTACCTGGTTTGTGTATGCCGCTTTCTTGCATGCCAGATTCACAGCCGGATGGCGTGGGAAGAGAACGGCGATTCTTTCCATTCTGGGTTTTTTATTTGTCTTGATGACATATTTTGGTGTTAGTTTTCTTTTAGGTGGTCTTCACAGTTATGCATAAATGAGATATGGATCGAAAACACATTTACTTGTTGATACTCACTTTGCTTATTTTTTGTATATTCTTTACCTTTCTTCCGCTTACAGGGGAATCTGCCTCTGTAAAAACAACTTTGGACGCAAAATATACCTTCAGAGATTCAACAGAAATGGGTTTGAGAGACAAAGATCATGAGTATAACCCCCGTCTATCGGTCAAATATTCCAATCAGCTTACACGGTGGACGAATCTGACCGGAGAGGCCAAATTTGATTATAAAAAAGAGGATAAAAGCAGGGAAGAGGATACAGAAACAAGAGAGCCGCAGATAGAATTGATGTTAAAATCCTTAATATATGACTTTAAGACAGGATTCAAGGAAACAGGGAATATAGATAGACCTACCGAACAGAGGGCCTTCGGACACCTTTTGATACAGCCTTCAGAACTACCCGAATTTCAAGTGGATTATGATCATGATGAGACAAAGAATCAATTAAAGAAAGATAAGATTACATTAGGAGCACAATATAAACCTTCAAAAACATTAAGAATCAAACTGGACTTCAAGCATGAATACACGGATTATATAACCATATCAACTCCTGATATTGATGATATCAATATGAATGGTGAGGTAAAGTTTAATCATACCCTATCCACCAGAGCCCCTGCCAAAGTCGAAATCTCTTACAAGGTTGAGACCCTATATCAGGAAGAGGTGGAAACTAAATCAACAGTCAAACAAGATGAATTGCTGCAAACCCTCAGAGGAAAGCTGAGTTATAAGCCTACTCTAAAAACAAATATCAGCCTCGAATATGAAAATAAAACCAAGTCTGATCGAAGAGCAACAGGAGAGGATAAAAGTCATTATGACATGCAATTCGACGTAAGACAAGATCTAAAAGACTGGTTGGAAGTTAGGGGATGGATAAGAAAAGAATCGGAAGAAGAGCAGGACCCCAATAATGAAACAACATATACCGAAAAAAGAACGCTTAATGCTTATATCAGGGCTGTACCGAAAAAATGGATGCAACTAAATGTCAAGGTGATTAATGAACAGTCAATAGAAGAGCCAAGAGATTCGGATCTGGAAGAAAAGATAGATAAAACAACTCTTGAAGCATCTTTGAGATCGGACTTTCCCAATCTTTTACGCAGTCATCAGAGTGTGGATTTCAAAAGCGTCAATGAAAACAAGCATGAAAAACCATTTTCAGAAGAGGAACGATTTATGTGGAAATGGTCTTTGAGTCCGGTGGAAAATCTCACATTAAGACCTGAATACATTCGTTCGGTGACAAATAAAAAAGACACTTCGGACACGACTTATGACGGCCCATCAAAAGACGTAACAAATGAATACAGGCTTAATTTGGGTTATAGTCTCAGTTTATATGATATCTGGGCAGTTGATTTTTCTCATGACACAAGCAGAAAAAGGATTGAAACCCGATTCTTTGATCCAGACCTTCCCTCAAAAACCCGCACCGAGATAAATAACGACAGCTCTATGGAAGTGGATTTTCAGCCATATGAGTCACTGTTCATTACCTCTCAGGTTACCAGAAGGTACTATAAGATTAGCGGTGATAATCCAAGCAGGAGCGAGGAGATGTCATACTCCTTTAAATTTGATTGGTCGTTTACACCTTTCACCTGGAGCACAAGTTATAAATATGATGATAAAAAGGAACAAAACGATACAGAAACCTTTGAATCCAAGATATTATATGATTTTTCCGATTATACTTTAGAAGTGGAATATAAATTTACTCAGACCTTCCGGTCTCCGAAAGATATGGAAGATATTATTACGCTTCGTTTTAAAGCGGTCTTTTAACTTCAGACAAAGTAATGTTAATGACCTTTAATAACCTTGACATACAAAAGTTTCCAGTGATAGAATCAAACTCGATAATTAGAAAAATATAACAATCAGAATTTATAGACTCATAAGGCTGTTGTTAACAGGAGGACTAGAGAATGGGAAATTCCGAAAGATGTTTGATGACCTTTTTTATTATAACCGCTGCCTTTATCCTGTTTATTTTCCCCGGATGCGCAAACACTAACAGGACTGCATTCTTTACAAAACCTGTTATCGTTCCAGAGGTGGTCTCTTATCGTCCCTGGACCCCAAATAAGTCCGTTTGTGTCCTTCCCTTTGAAAACCTCAGCAAGGATACGGACGCTGACATAAAAGTCAGAGAGATATTTGTCACGGAATTATTCCGTGCTCACATATTCAAGGATATTGTTGACATTGTCGAGGCTAATGCCGCGTTGATGAGCCTCAGGATTAGAAAACCAAACTCTATGGACAATGAAACCATAAAGGCCATCGGGGAAAGATTAGGTGTGGAATATCTCATTCTGGGTGTGCTTACTGAATACGGGTATGGCAAAAGCAATGAATCCGGAGCTGAAGTTGGGCTAAGCGTCAGAATGATTGAAGTTGAAAACGGCAATATCCTGTGGACAGCAAACAATTTTAAGATGGGGACAAATTCCTTAAGCCGTATTTTGGGTATAAGTCAGGGGCCCAGCCCCATGGAATTGGCACGCAAGGTCGTAGAGGAGATCGTCTCAGCGCTGTCCTATGAGATTTCTATTCAGCAGCGCCAAAGAGAACGAGCCCAAAAATCGGGAGGCGGAATAATGGGAATTTTTGGCACTTCTGAAAAAAAAGGTGAAACAAGCGAATATCGGAGATAAGTTTCTAATGTTTTCAGATCGTAATTTTTTAAAGATACTGCCACTTCTCTTATCCCTTGTCATTTGTTCTCTTTTTCTTCACCTGTTTTCTGCACCGGGTATAAGCATGGCAGAAAAAAAAAGTAACGAACCGGCCTCTGTTCTAATTCCTCAGGACGAGGATACATATCAAAACACAAACAAACCTCTTCCAGGCCCTGTTTCTGGGGATGAGGATAAAGATACATCTTTAAATACAGATCGGAATCTTCCTGTTCCTTTGCCTGATAATGAAGAAGACACATATCCGGACCAAGACCAAACACCTGAAAAGCCTAAGTTGCCCGATGAGATCCCGAGGCCTCTGGGCTATTATGAATATCAATTCGACAAAACCTTCGGTGGTTATGGATTGGGAAATGGCTATTTCAGGCTCCCGGTGGACATTGGTATTGACCGGGATGATAACATCTATATATGTGATATGGAGGCAGGCAAAATACAAAAATTCGATTCCGAAGGCAATTTCGATAGAGAATGGGAGAGTCTGCTTCTGGAAAATGATGAAGCCTTTAAGCAATCTGACACAATGGATGAACCCAGGGCATTATATGTGGATTACAAGGAGAGAATAGGTCAAACGGTTATTTATGTAACAGACACAAAAAATAACCGGATACTTCAGTTCAATAAATATGGAAGATTGATCGATCCCGAGGGTGAGGAGATCGAAGACACTCAAGCATGGCTTAAAATGGTTAAAACAGAAGAAAATTCCCCCTGCAAATTATGGGGAGATTTCGGGTCTAAGGAATGCGAATTTCATCACCCTGTAGATATTGCCGTAGATGAATATGACAACTGTTATATCCTTGATTCTAAAAATTCCAGGATCCAATGTTTTGACTATAAAGGTGAGTTCAAATTTGAATGGGGCGGATTCGGCTCAGGTCCGGGCAGCTTTATAAGACCTACAAGGCTGGCCTATGACCCAAGCAGATTCAGGGCGATATGGGTCATAGACAGCAAAAATAGCAAATTCATCAAATTCGATCTCAATGGAGACTTTGTCAAGGCTTACATTCCAAAGGATAAAAACGGGCAACCCCTTCCCGGCCCCTCTGACCTCTGCTTTGACACCCAGGGTTTTATTTACGTCACCGATAGCACCCTAAACAAGGTATTTAAATACAACAATGACGTCGAGTATATCCAGTGCTGGGGAGAAACTGGAAGAGAACAGGGCCAATTTAAAAATCCCCAGGCCATAGCCATAGATAGTGAAGATCGAGTCCTGGTTGTAGATACAGGAAACTTCAGGATTCAGATCTTCCGCCGTTTCTGATTATTGTTGTTCTTTACAATGCTCAAAGCATGTATTCGTCCTCATTGATCTTTTCAAATGCATTCTATCTTTGCAGCAATTCTAATTTTAAGCAAATAACCCGTGATTAGTGGGTGAACCTACGTTCCAAGGACACAATTATTATATAAAAATTGCTGCTATCTTTGACACCAAATATAAATTGATATATCATATATACATGATAGCACTTTTGGGAGGATATAAAATTGACTAATCAAATGATAGTTCGGATTGATCCCGATCTCAAAAACAAGGTCAACAATATAGCAAAGGCCGAAGGGAAAAGCGTTAGTGAAGTTGTTAGAGAATTACTGGAGGAATATGTCAAGAATCGAGACATTGGATCATATGTTGACGATTTGTGGCAGCGTATTGGCCATAAGCTAAAATCTCAAGGAATTGGGCAACAAGAGATCAAGGATGCTATTCAGAAAGCAAGAACGAAGAAGTGATCAAGGTTGTAATGGATACAAACGTCTTCGTTTCATCCTTCTTCGGGGGTAATCCCGGCAAAATAGTAGCGCTTTGGGAAACAGGTGATATAACTCTTTGTCTATCAAAAGCCATTATCGATGAATATATAGAAGTTCTAAGACGTCTTGGATTACAAAACGAAAAAGAGTTAGGGGAACTATTGGGTCTTTTTGCACAAGGTTTTCATGCTATCTTCACTGCAAAAACTCCGAAACTAAACGTGGTCGAAAAAGATCCGGCTGATAATAAATTTTTTGAATGCGCTGTTGCTTTGAAGGCTGACTTTGTTATTTCAGGAGACAAGGCTATTACAATGATTAAAGATTACATGGGTATTAAGATTGTTAATCCTAGAGAATTTCTCCTTTTTTACAATCACTAACCTTATAAACCAAAATGGATAAAAGAGCGCCTGTAAATATTAAGCCTGTCATAGATCAATAAAAGCCTCCGAATCCGCCAAAACCATAATTGGCTAAAACATAATTTTGCATGGGATATCCTCCGCCGATATTGCGGTACAGATAGCTTCCCAGGCTATAAGCATTTGGGCTGTAGTTGGCAAGAACATAGCTTTGCATGGGATATCCTCCACCGATATAGCGATACAGATAGCTTCCCAGGCTATATGGATTTGAGCTGTAATTGGCCAGAACATAGTTTTGCATGGGATAACCCCTCAGGTTATAGCTGCCAAAACCGTACGGATAAAGCAAGGAACCCTGTCTGGAATATTCAAAGGCACCTTCGATGTTATAATAATCATAAATGTAGCTGAAATCATTCTCACCCTCAGCTATAACTATATCATCTAAAATAACCCCAATTAAAAAAAATATTCCTAAGATGACAAAAAAGCTAATCCATATTCTCTTTTTCATCAATTTCCCCCTAACCGTTTCAAAAATTTAAATAAATTAAAACCCTAGCCACTTCAACAGGATAGCCTATTCTTCCAATCCTATTGAAAACATACTCTCTAAGTCATGCCGAGAATACACGCGAAAGGCTATAAGGGTTTCTGATTTTATAATCCCCTCAACCTTTAACATGTGATTCGTGACTAATTCTGATAATCCTTCGTTTTTAGAGACCCTTATTATTGCAGCAAGATCATACCTGCCTGCCAGCGAGTAAACCTCGGACACACCATCCATAGATGAAAGTTTATCCGCCACCTCATTTACTTTATCTCTCTGAACGGTTAAAAGAACAAGTGCCGTAACCATCTTGATTCCTCCTTTTGTTTTAATATCTTTTGTAATCCTTATATTCAAAACTTTTCTTATTTTAATATATATACTATTAAAGTGTCTAACAATTTTAGATAAAAATTTAAGCGTGGTAGGAAATTTTATAAAATATTTGCCGAATCCTGTCTCGCTTCTACCCCCCATATAGGTGTTAGCCGTATCCCAATAGGTCACACCCCACTTGAATGCCTGCCTTAAGACCAGCATGCTCAGGGAGGTGTCCAGACTGCCGCCAAAGGAAAGAA
>JBLIRS010000207.1:0-6470 GCA_049472415.1 bacterium
GCCTTTAGGGACCTGTTGTCTGGTTTTAGTGTTACAATGCCCCATAAGCAGGAGATAATAAAATATCTTTATAATATTGATGATGATGCATGGAAGGTTGGGGCAGTGAATACAGTGGTTGTTACTGATGGAAAATTGTCAGGATTTAATACTGATATTGAAGGGGCTGTTGAGGCTGTTGAAGAGAAAATCCAACTGGAAGGTAAAAAAGTGCTCATGATTGGAGCAGGAGGAGTGGCCAGGGCAGTTGGTTATGGTGTTCTGAAGAAAGGGGCGAAGCTGAGCATTGTCAACAGAACTGAAGAGAAAGGGAGGAAGCTTGCTGCAGATTTGGGATGTGAGTTTTTGAGAATGGAAGATGTCAAGTGGAATGGTGTTGAGATATTGATTAATGCCACATCTATCGGCATGTCACCTGATACGGACCAGAGTCCTGTTGATGGAGACTTATTGAAGGATATGGTCGTTTTTGATACCGTCTATAATCCAGTCCAGACAAGATTGTTGAAGATGGCGGCTGAGAATGGCTGCGGGACGGTTTCAGGAATCGAGATGTTCGTTAACCAGGCCGCAAAGCAATTCCTGCTCTGGACAGGCAAGGGTTGCAATAAGGCGCTGATGAAGAAGGCTATTTTAGAGGATTTATGAAATTTAGGGTCGATAGAACAGAGGAAATCAGCGGAGAGGCAATAGTGCCCAGCAGCAAGTCCCATACGATAAGGGGATTTGTTTTCGCATCACTTGCTGAGGGTAGATCAAAATTAGTCAATGCGCTTGAGGCCTCTGATACTCAAGCTGCGATAAATGCATGTATTGCATTGGGTGCAGGAATAGAGGAGAAAAACGGGGAATTTATTATCAGGGGATTTGCGGGAAAGCCAAAGACGGATATAAAGATTGATACCCTTAATTCAGGGACGACAACCAACTTGATTATGGGAACATCAGCACTTGGAGACAAGAAGGTCCTTATCGATGGCGATGCCTCCATAAGAAAAAGGACGGTGCAGCCGTTGCTGGATGCTTTGAATTCACTTGGAGCAAAGGCTGTTTCTGTTAATAATAACGGGTGCCCACCTGTGGAGATTACCGGCAGAATTAAAGGCGGAAGGGTTGAGGTGGATTGCAGGAGCTCACAATATGTTTCAAGCCTGCTTATCAATTGTCCGTTGGCTGCACAGGATACAGAGATAAGGATATTGAATCTTTGCGAGCAGCCATATATTGAAATGACACTCAGATGGCTTGATGAACTGGGGATAAGATATGAGAACAATAATTTAAATTCCATAAGGATTTTTGGAAATCAAAGATATAAAGGCTTTGAGAAAACCATTCCCGGTGACTGGTCAAGCGCCACCTTCTTATTGGTTGCTGGTGTTATGCTCGGGAACGATCTGATTGTTAAGGGATTGGATATTGAGGATACTCAGGCGGATAAGGCGGTACTGGAATATCTTAGGAAGATGGGGGCTGATATAAGGATAGGAAAAGAAGGAATAGTTATAAAGAAATCGTTACTTACAGGCTGTGAATTAGACTTGAATAACACTCCGGATGCGCTGCCCGCTATTAGTGTGCTGGGATGTTATGCACAGGGAAAGACTGTAATCAAAAATGTCGGTCATGCCAGGATAAAGGAGACAGACAGAATTGTGGTTATGACAGAGGAGCTAAGCAGGATGGGTGCCATTGTTGAAGAGAGGCAGGATGGAATGACAATTGAGCATTCGGAGCTTAATGGATCTCATGTTAATGGATATCATGACCACAGGGTTGTGATGGCTTTAAGCCTAGCCGGGATGATTGCTTCAGGGCAGACAGTTATAGATACTGCTGAAGCAGTTAGTGTGACATTCCCGAATTATGCCGACATTATGAAAAGAATTGGCGCGAGAATAGAGATAATAGAATAGTCAAGGAGGTAGATAATAATGATGGGAAATACTTTCGGAAGGATATTCAGGGTCACAACTTGCGGAGAATCTTACGGAATAGGGAAAGGTTCGGGCCTGGCTGTAATAGTTGACGGAGTGCCTCCGGGCCTTAAACTTACGGATGAGATGATACAGAAGGAGATGGACAAGAGAAGGCCCGGGCAGGGCAAGCTGGACTCTCCGAGGAAGGAGACTGACCAGGTACATATCTTTGCCGGCATGGGGCAGGATGGAGTGACTACTGGAGCACCCGTAGGAATGATAGTTTATAATATTGATACGCAAATGATCCATATTGACCAATACAGGGATTACAAAGATCTTATAAGACCCGGCCATGCAGAGTATACTTATTTCCTGAAGTACGGTGAGGCTGCTGACTGGTGCGGTGCCGGCAGGGCATCCGGCAGGGAGACGGTAGGCAGGGTGGCTGGCGGAGCATTAGCCAAGATAATACTGGCTATGCATGGTATAGAGGTCCTTGCATATACTGTTGAATGTGCCGGAGTAAAGGCCAAAAAGATGAGTTTTGAACAGGCTAAGAAAAATTACAGGAAAAATGAGATTAATTGTCCGGATGATGATGCTGCTGAGGAGATGACAAAAAGGGTTTTGAAAGTCAAGGATGAAGGAGATACCATGGGCGGCATAATCGAGCTGATTATTCATAATATGCCTGCCGGTCTGGGAGAGCCTGTCTTTGACAAGTTTGGTGCGATGTTATCACATGCTGTCATGAGTATTGGGGCTGTTAAGGGAATCGAGTTCGGCGCTGGATTTAAGTGCGGAAATATGAAGGGGAGTGAATTCAATGATCATCCTTACCTTGACAAGGGAAAGGTGAGGTTTAAGACGAATCATGCCGGCGGGGTACTGGGCGGTATGACCAATGGAGAGGATATTGTTTGCAGGGTGGCAATAAAGCCGACTCCCACTGTTTCTGTGGAGCAGCCTTCAATCAACATGAAGACAATGAAGGAAGAGAAGTTAAGCCCTATAACCAGAAGAGATCCTACTCTTTTAGGAAGAATCTATGCTGTGGTTGAAGCAATGGCCGCGATCGCAACGCTTGATGCGTTGTATCTGGATCGCGCCTGGGAGGGAATGGCAGGGCTGGATGATAAATGGATTAATCTCAAGAGGAAGTAGGGATGGAAAAGAAAGCCAAGATCATTTTGTCGATTTATAAAAGCCTGCCCGGATGGGGCTAACCGGAACGATCAAAGCCGGGAAAAGGTTCAAAATTAATAATATAGACGGATTACTATGATTGATCAACAATTACCATGCGTTATAGGTGTTGATCTGGGTGGCACCAATATACACGCAGGCGTTGTGGATATAAATAATAAAGTTTTAGGTCGAAGGTTTGTTCCGACCCTTGTTGAAGAGGGGCCTAAGCGTGTTATTGAACGTCTGATTTCTAATATCCGGGAACTGAAGGAGGAATGTAGGCATGGATCTATTAAAGGGATTGGAATCGGGGCTGCCGGGATAATTGATATGATAAGAGGGGCTGTCATAACCTCACCGAATTTTCCAGGATGGCAGGATGTTCCTCTAAAGGAGATTATATTCCGGGAGTTTGATATTCCGACAGCACTTGACAATGATGCTAATGCAGCAGCTTTTGGAGAATTTTGGGCCGGTGCCGGACGAGGAAGCAGCAGCATGATTGGGCTGACTTTAGGAACAGGGGTTGGAGGGGGAATTATTCTGAATGGTCATTTGTGGCATGGCTCTGTAGGGATGGCCGGAGAGATAGGACATATGACTATTGTACCAGACGGACTTAAGTGCCCTTGTGGGAATAGAGGCTGCCTGGAATCATATGCCTCAGCAACTGCTATTGTTAACAGAACAAAAAGCCGTATTTCCAGACATCAACAGAGTAATATTTTATCTTTGACTGATGCAGAATCATTAACCTCTGAAAAGGTATATCAGGCTGCGGTTGGCGGAGATGAATTGGCCAAAGACATTCTTTATGAGACAGGAGTATATCTGGGTCTAGCCATAGGTGCCCTTGTCAACATTCTGGACCCTGAAATATTTATCATAGGGGGTGGGGCAAGCAAGGCTTGGGATTTTTTCTCCCATTCCATGAAGGAAGAAATCAGTAAAAGGACCTTGTTCAAATCGGCCGGGAGTGTAAAGGTAGTACCTGCCGAATTAGGAAATGATGCCGGACTGATCGGCGCTGGAGGAATAATAGCCCAATCCCTGAATTTTAATTAATCAGTTCCGTTAGATTCTCCAGAAATCTTTTCCATTCTTCTTCATCTGTATTATTTGTATCCAGGACGAATACTGGTATGCTCAAAGAGTCTTTCCACCCGAGATCTTCTTTTGTTTTGCGTCTCACTACGACTATATTAACTGCCTCTAAAATCGGATCAGAATTTCTGATAGGGCTATCTGTTAAAAATATGACTATATCTGATTTAAAATTATCAGGAGAGAAATTCCCTTCAATTATAATCCCTTTTGTCTGAAGCGTTAATAGGCATAAAGCTTGATCCAAAGCATCAACAATATCTTTGGGATCTGTCTGTATATCGATTACTTGAGTGGCCCCGCTATCTCTAAGCAGATTTGGCTCTTCACCCTCGACGTCAGAATTGATCGAAGTAAAGACACCTTTTTCATTAACCTGAATGACAGCATATCCGGATATTACCTTTAAAAGTTTACAAATAAGTTCGGTTTTCCCTATTCCCGGCTTGTTTCCTGTTATCATTATCCTAATCATTTATTTCCTTTTTTGACCTTTTCCCCTTTCCCCTGATTATCAGGGTTAACTCTCCCTTAATACTTTTTCTTTTTTTTAGTTGACTCAAAACCGTTTCCACATCTCCCCTAATCCATTCCTCATATATTTTTGTTAATTCTCTGGCGATACAGATCTGTCTGTTACCCAAAATATTTAAAATCATTTCCAGGCTCTTCAGAATTCTATGTGGGGATTCAAACATGATAATTGTTCTTTTTTCATCCTTCAACAGCTCCAGTTGTTTTTTGCGTTTGGAAGCCCTGGCCTCTAAAAAACCTTCAAAGACAAATGCGTCCGTTGGAAGCCCTGAGACAGAGAGACCAGTCAGAATAGCTGATGGCCCGGGTATTGGAACTATTGTTATGGAATGATAAATGGCTTGAGATATAAGAAAATATCCGGGGTCTGATATCCCTGGTGTTCCCGCGTCGCAGACAAGTCCAATGGATTCTCCCTTGGAGATATGATCAAGTATTTGCGCTGATCTTCTTTGTTTATTGAAGTCATGGTAACTGATCAACGGTTTGGATATATTAAATCTTTTTAATAGCAACTTCGTCCTGCGTGTATCTTCCGCTGCGATCCTGTCTACGGATTTCAGAACCTCAATCGCCCTGAAAGTGATATCTTCCAGATTGCCTATGGGGGTACTGACAACAAAAAGTTTTCCATTTTTATCTGATGTAACATTCATATTTTTGATATTAGGCTATGAAGCGAATGTTTGTCAAATCATTTTCAATACCTGACCCCTGACTCCGCAAACATTGAGAAAAGAAGCCTGTATTTTAAACATAAAAAACATTTTTTGTAAATAATTAACGACAAAATTGAAAAAAATTTTAAAAAATTCAATACAATATGATGTATATTTGAATTATTTATAATACTACATATTGTGTTTGGGCCTGTTATTTTAGAAAATTTTATACAACTTTCGGAGATTTTTTTTAAAAAAATATATATTTGCCTCTTGACAAAAAAATCAGAGTGGGGTATCTTGTGGTAAAAAGTGGGATGAAAATGTTTCGAAGTGGGATAGAGGGGGATGACATCCCTTAAACACTTTAGCATAAAAAAAATGAAAAATGCCGAGTTTTAAAGGAACTTATGAACATACAGTTGATCAGAAAGGTAGATTAAGTATACCTACGCGTATAAGAGACATATTAAATAAAGAATACGGAGGTGGTGAATTATATCTTACAGTATTAGAAGATTGTATAGAGGTGTATCCTCTTCAAGAATGGAATAAAAAGGAGGAGAAATTACGTCTCTTGCCCTCTCGTGACAAACAGGTGCTCATGTTTCTTCGAGCACAATATTCAAGGGCATGCGATTGCACTATGGATCGTTCCGGAAGAATTTTGATTCCACCACATATGAGGAAGAAATGTAACATTAACGGTAGTGTGGCAATTGTAGGGGTGATGGATCACTTTGAAATATGGCCCATAGATAAATGGATGGAAAAGGATAATGAGATTGAGGGTAATATGACCTCCCTCATGGAAAAGGTAGCTGAATTTGGAGTTTGATATTATTTTAAGCTGCTAAATGATTATGGTTCCCTTCAGAATATTGTAGTTGGTGTTGTAGTTAATATTGTAATTGTTGTAGTTAATGATTTACGGAATGCGAATAAAGAGGAGGATGAAATGAAGAAACTCGCGACCCTGACCCTCGCAGCCCTGGCGATCTCCGCCTTCGCCACCTTCGTGCTGGCCTCCCCCGCCGGCGCCGTCACCTGGGGCACCGTC
>JBLIRS010000208.1:0-6465 GCA_049472415.1 bacterium
GATGCGTGTCCTGTTCTTTAAAACGGGCACACTCTCGAGCAGGGTAATCTTGGCATCAAGGAGATACCCCGGATCCATAAGGCCAGGCTGACATAGTAAATCACCCCTTTTTATAATCTCCCTTTCCACCCCTTGGAGGTTGATGGCCGTTCTTTGGCCTGCCATGGCAACTTCTACATTTTCATTGTGAACCTGAAGGCCCCTGACCCGGGCCTTTATCTGCTGAGGCAGCACCTCCACCGTATCCCCGGTCCTTACCTCGCCTGATAGCAGTGTACCGGTTATGACTGTACCAAAACCCTTCATGGTGAATACCCTGTCCACAGGCAAACGAAAAGCACCTTCTCCGGTATGTTCCGGAAGGTCCTTAACCATGTTAATTATGGCCTCTTTCAATTCATCCAGGCCCTTTCCTGTTGTGGATGACACAGGGATTACGGGACCCTGGCTGAAGAATGTGCCCTTGAAAAAATCTTCAACCTCCTCCATGACAAGATCGAGCCAGTCCTGCTCCACAAGGTCCGACTTGGTAATGGCTGTCAGGCCTTTTTTGACTCCGAGAAGACGGCATATGTCAAGATGCTCTCTCGTCTGGGGCATAATTCCCTCATCCGCTGCAATGACAAGCAGCACGAGATCCATACCCACTACACCGGCTACCATATGGTGAACAAACTTCTCGTGGCCTGGGACATCTATAATCCCAATACGTATTCCGTCCGAAAGGTCAAGATAAGTGAAGCCCAGCTCAATGGTTATCCCCCTGGCCTTTTCCTCCTTGAGCCTGTCACAATCAACACCTGTGAGCGCCTTAATGAGCGTTGTCTTTCCGTGATCTATATGTCCTGCTGTACCCAGGATTATGTGTTTCATAAACTCTTACCTTATTAAGTGCCTGAAATATCTGAATTCTTGGATGTCTAATAAATATAAATCCCCTTAAGCTCAGGATATCATTTCATTAAAGAATCATTAACAATCTGTTCGTATAATCTTACAAGAACGGGAACATCTTCATCACCTATGGTCCGTAGATCCAACCTATAGGCACCATCCTGGATCCTCCCGACAACTGAGGGAGAAGACACACGAAAGGCCTCATCAAGGGCATCGACTGAGATCATTCCCCTTTCGAATCCTATAACACAGGTCGGTATGGACTCCCCGGGAAGCGCGCCCCCGCCTACACTTGAGATATCTTCCAGGATACTTAGTTTCATCATCCCCCTGTTGACTTCCTCAAGTGCGGCCAGGCATGCCTTCGCACGCGACTTTATCTCGTCAAAGGTGAGGTTTATCATCCGTAAAACAGGGATTGAAGATACATAATCCCTTTTCTGATAAAGAAGAAGTGTCGCCTCCAGGGCAGCCAGGGTCAATTTGTCTATCCTCAGCGCCCTGGCGAGGGGGTTTGACTTTATGGGTCCCATTGTAACATGCCCTTGTGTCAGAATGATACCCGCCTGCGGACCACCGAGGAGCTTATCCCCGCTGAAGGTTACTATGTCTGCGCCTGTTGACAGGATTTGTTGAATGGTAGGCTCACCCTTTAAACCAAATACTGAAAGGTCCGAAAGATTTCCGCTTCCCAGATCTATCATTACAGGTATGTCATGCCTTCTTCCTAATTCAACCAAATCCTGTAAAGAGACTTCCGCGGAAAACCCCATGATTCTGTAATTACTCGTATGTACCTTTAATAGAAGGGCTGTTTGATCCGTGATTGATCTCTCATAATCGGAAAGGTGGGTCCTGTTTGTAGTTCCAACCTCTCTCATTAAAGCTCCGCTTTTTCTCATCACGTCCGGGATGCGAAACGAGCCGCCTATCTCCACCAGTTCCCCCCTGGAAACAATCACCTCCCTGCCCTCAGCCAGGCTGTTCAATGCCAGAAGCACGGCGCCGGCATTGTTATTCACTGCAAAGGCTTCACGGGCACCGGTCAGACGCAGCAGAAGGTCGTGAATATGAACAAACCTCTTCCCCCGCCTTCCCTCCGAAAGATCATATTCCAGATTGGAATATCCTTTTGCCACCTCTTTGATCAGATCCAGGGCCTCGTCCGGCAAAGGCGCCCTTCCGAGATTGGTATGGATGATGATCCCGGTTCCGTTTATGACAGGCCTAAGGCTGGTTTTCTGTATGGAATCAATACGTTCCATCACCTGTCCTATTGTTTTTCTCAGCGCCGTATCCTGATCCAGTTGATCTTTCATATCTGTGACATCTTTTCGGAGCTCATCCAGCACAGTCCTGATTATCATTAGAATGAGCCAACGCGGGAAGTAATTAAGGAGTCCTTTAATCTCGGATGAATTAAGGACCTTATCTACCGAAGGGATCGAGCGAAGGTTTGACCTTGAATGAGCTATTTCCTGCGTCATGATTTATCTTTGCATCTTCGTTTTATATTAATTTTTCAAATTTTGTAATGTCTTATTGCTCAAGAATGAGCTCTTCTTTTTTAATGTAAATTTTTATTGTCTCAGCAATTCCAACAGATTACTTCCATATTAATAATGATGCCATGGAAACGTGTTCGAAGTCAAACTATAAAATGATTAATAATCAATGTCATTAAGTTAAGGCTTGTGAAGGATTCATAAAAAAGTCTTTTCGTTGTATCTATGCATTTTTTGAAGGCCTTAAAGCTTCAAGCGAATAAACTTCTCAAATTTGCCCTTGCCTTTTGCAGGCAGTTTCCGTATCATTATTCAATAAAACAGTAACAGATGGCTAAATTCATTATTAATGATGGAAGGAGACCCTATGGATCCGGAAAAAATTATGGATAGTTTATTCAAAGAATTGACCGAGGATTTAAATGCTATGGCAAAAGCCAAAACATTAGAGGAAAAGATCAAATACAGCGAAATAGTAAACAATCTATGTGAGTCATTGGGTGTTTTTTTAAATTTGGCAAGCGATATGATGGAAATGGACATAGATGAATAAAAATCATTGTGGAAAGCCTTAGAATATACGGTAAAGCCCCATTCAAGATAGCCGTTATACATGGAGGCCCTGGTGCGCCGGGTCAAATGGCCCCGGTTGCCAGAGAGCTATCTGGAGATTGGGGTATTCTGGAACCGTTTCAAAAAGCGACATCTCTTGAAGGACAAGTCCGGGAGATGAAAGAGATCCTGGAAGAGAACGGAAAGCCTCCCTTTACACTGATTGGCTCATCATGGGGGGCTATGCTCAGCCTTATTTTTTCCTCTCGCCATCCAGGATTTACAAACAAGATAATCCTTATCGGAAGCGGCGTCTACGAAGAAAAATATTCTTCTAACATCCTCGAGACCAGGTTAAACCGTCTCAGCAAAGCAGAAAGGATGGAAGCGCATTCCATGATGGAAGCCATTAATGATCCGGCAATTCAAGATAAAAACACCCCCATGACCATACTGGGAAGGCTTTTTATGAAGTCCGATTCCTATAATCCCTTGTCTATGGACAGTGAAGCACTGGAATGCCAATACCATATCTATAAAAATGTCTGGCAAGAGGTTAAAGAACTACGGATGAGCGGAAAACTTTTAGATATAGGAAAACGTGTCCAATGTCCAGTAGTGGCTATACATGGCGATTATGACCCCCATCCTCCGGAAGGGGTTCAAAGACCCCTTTCCCGTATCCTAAAAGATTTCCAGTTTTTCCTGCTTAAAAACTGCGGACATTATCCCTGGAATGAAATGGAGGCCAGGGATGAATTTTACAAAATCCTTAAAAATCAATTGTGTTAAGTTTATATGAAAAACTCATCCGTCAACAGATTTATTCAAGGAATATAAATGGAAATTAAAAATCCTTTATTTCCGAATACCTATATGGAAAAACTTCAGTTAAAGAGGCCTGATACCTGTTTTGAATGCTGCCTTTGTATATCCGATCTTTCTTTCCTCAATCTAAAAGAAAAAAGGGGTCTGTTTTTGCATCCGCAAGAGCTTGCTTATTTTGATTCCTTGCGTTTCGAACGGCGCCAAAAAAGCTTCCTCTTAGGAAGGTTCTGCGCAAAACAAGCCCTTTCCGCATTCCTGCAAGAGTCTGACATGACAAAGATTTCCGTTCATCATGGCGTTTTTGAGCATCCAATTGTCCAATATTTTAAAGGCAAGGGCGCCCAGGTCAGCATCTCCCATAGTGATCATTATGGAGGGGCGCTTGCCTTTCCTGAAGAACATCCGATGGCCATCGATCTGGAAAAGATCGATCCCAGGAAAAGGGACGTAATTCTTACTCAATGCACACATGAGGAATTTAATTTGATTCAATCCTTACCAATTCCGGAAATAACCCAGCTCACCCTTCTGTGGACTGTAAAAGAATCGCTATCCAAGGTTTTGAAATGCGGGTTAATGACACCTTTTAAAATTTTCGAGATAAAGGAGGTTGCGTCTGAATCCGATTGCTTCTTCTGGACTTTCAGGAAATTTGCCCAATACAAGGCCATCTCCTTTGTGACAGGAAATACGGCATGTTCAATAATTGCACCTAAAAAAACGGAAATTATGATTGATGTCAAAACAATAAAGGAAAAATTCCAAAATTCCGGTTGAACCCGGCATTCTTCGGATGGCCTTTTAACCTTTCTAAAGTATAGAAAATGGTTATTTATCTTACACAGCTATATTTTTTTAATAGTTATCTTTAACTTGACAGATAAATAAGGTTCTATATTGAGAGATCATAATCACATTTTATGGATGAATACATTTATCATCACAAATAAGATCATCCTCTGGTCCTGTACAACCAAAATCAGCAACTTGTATAGTCAAGTTGGTTGAAACATCACGTTTTGTATGGGTTGCGATTTCAACAACACTAAAGGTTAAGGTTACATCGTATGTATAGAAAGCATCCTCTGTTATAAGTGAGTTATAATCATTAGGATCATTCCAGAAATAGTCTTTTTGATCCGTTCCCATGACCACAATACTTAAACTAACCGTCTCATCCGGTTCAACAATCTGCCCAAGATTCCAATACAGGGGATCTAAAGATGGAGTATCAAGCCAGGGATAATAATCTATACGGACATTCTCGATCCTTACTTGAGAGGCTTCTTCAAACTCAATAACCGGGAATACTTTAGAACTTATAGCGACTTTTACAAAATCAGGCCATATTTCACTATCAGTATCATCGCATGAATTATCAGCATCACCTTTCCATAGAATAATATCAGAGCTTAGAGGAGATCCTGTTTCACAATGGGCAGTAACCTCGACCGTCTCAAAAAAAACAGCGCCACCACCTGATGAACCGCAACCGCTTATCAAAAAAACAGAACAAATTATCAGAAATAATATTTTCCTCATTCTCCTGTCTCCCAACCTTATTTAATTTTAATATGTTTTTGCCTCATTAAACTATATTGTAAACTCAAAAGATCCAAGCCCAAAATTAAAATTGCATACATTTTATTTAGTTAGACGATATTTACGAATATCTTATCATATTATTTATGGGCAAATTTGTCAAAGACATCAGAATTGATTTTATATAAAAACTCAAATGGTAGAAAATCATGGCTATCCCTTTTCAATTACCACTGTAGTAGCAATGCCACCTCTGATAGCAACATTCAGTTGAATTTTTATTTTATCAGCACTGACAGCGCCATAAAAGTCCTTAAAAATCTTGTTCGCTAAATGTTCATGCAATATGGGAACGTCCCTGTATGCGAGAAAATATTCCCTTAAGCTTTTCAGCTCAGGTATCTTTTTCTCCGGAACAAAGGTAATTTTCACCGTATAGATATCCTGAATACCCGTCATGGGACATAAAGCAGTCAATTCAGCATATTCATAGGTTACCGCTCCCCCTTCATCATAAAGAAAATCCATCGTTCGTATCTCGGGCATCTTCAATCTCTTGACCTTTTCCTGCTGCCTTTTTATTTCCTCATTGTCCATTTCCTCGATTTTTCTTTTAAAATTTTGTTTGTTTTTTTTCATATTGCAGTTTTTTCGACTCCCTTACCTTCTATGGCGACCATTCTTTTATCCATAAATATGTTTTACGCCCTATTGTATCTTAAAGAATACCCCCAAGTTATATCTTAATATAAGCCTTTGGAGAATTACTGAAACCATATTAATAAGTTAAGTATCTAAAGTGACTAAAGTTTCAAATGCATAAAGTTAATGCAGCCAAGTTGTTCATCCTGTATTTTTTATTAAAAAACTACTTGTAATTTGTTAAAAATATATATTCCCCTGCTATTCGGTTTTCATTTTAGAATGAAATCAATCTTATAAACATAGAAAATATTCTTATATTATAACAAATATTTACAAAATCAGATAATTTTAATTAAAATCAATGTCATTAAATTAAACATTTAGCATTCAATTATCTTATCTTTCCTTTAATTCATTCCTTTAATTCATTTAATGTTTTTTTTATTTTTTCAGCTATATTCTTATATAACAAGTTATATTTAACTTGACTGATAGC
>JBLIRS010000209.1:0-6465 GCA_049472415.1 bacterium
GTTCTGTTACTGAATTCGCTGTTGTTAATATTTTTGTGATCCTTATGCTTTCTTCAATAACTCTGATAATTTCTTTTAAGGGTAATTCATTAAAAAAAGGGGAAGACAAATGAAAACAGGTAAATGGAGATTTATTGTTTTAATATTAATTGTGATTATTACATTAGAAGAGGGGATAATAAGGAAAACTTATGCACAATATAGAGAGATAAGGGCAGGATTACTTAATTCCTTTCATGTTACGGGAGAACATTTGCCGCGATGGCAACAATCTTACCTGCCTGATGGTTATCCAGTTGGTTGTGGTGCTGTTGCCTGGGCAATGGTATATGCATATTGGAGTGCATTTCATGGGAAAAATAATTTGTTTGGTGGCTTAAATATTAATCCAATAAGTGGAGTCGTTAATGAAACTACTCATTCTAGCGTTGGTGATGCTATATCAGAAATTGCTGTGCATTTGGGGACGACGTTTGGTGAATTTGATGGAGGTAAGTATGGACGAACATGGGTGCACAAGTTTGAAAGAGGCATTCAATATGCTATAAAAAATGGATATAGGTATTCAAGGGTCTGGCATATACGCGGCACAGAATTCAATAAATTTGAGCATGTTAAACGTTACTTAGATGCAGACAGCCCTGTTATTATTTTAATGAAAGCAAAAGATGGAGATACTACAGGAATCCCCAACCATTATGGTGTCGTTGAGAAAGCAGTTAAGAAGGAGAAATTGGTGAATGGAAAATGGCGAGAGAGAGATGTGAGGTACGATGTTAAATTCTGACATGGGACAGGGACACCAAATGTAAGAGTGCATGGAGCGAGGCTGGAAACGATTACTGTAAGAGAAAAAGGAGGAAATGTAGATGAGAGATGGTCTTCTTATTCCTTTTTTTTGGTTAATATAAGCGAAACTCCGTTAGTAAGAGCAGCCACTATCAACGAAGAAGCTTGTAATGAATGGTGTAATACAAATCCAGATTGTGCTAAATGTTCAACAGAACGTAACTGTGGTGTGGGATTTGAACATATGAAAAGTTGGACAGAATGTGGAACAAATTGGCATGCTTGTAGGGAAAAAGGAAGATCTCAAAATAACCACGCAGCATGTGAAGCATGGTGTAATTCAAATCCGGATTGTGCCAAGTGTACAACAAGACTTAACTGTGGTGTAGGATTTGAACATATGAAAAGTTGGACAGGATTTGGAGAAACAAATTGGCATGCTTGTAGGGAAAAAGGAAGATCTCAAGATAACCATGCAGCATGTGAAGCATGGTGTAATGCAAATCCGGATTGTGTCAAGTGTTCAACTAAAAGGGGTTGTGGAAGAGGATATAAGTGTTTAAAAAGTTGGACAGGATTTGGAGAAACAAATTGGCATGCTTGTGGAAAAAGATGATTCATATCAAGATGGGATCTAAGGAATTTAAAAGCACTATTTTCTTTTTTAGTGAGAGTGAATATAGGATTCATATATGTGATCGGAATCTGAATGACTTTGCAATGGCGCCAAGGCAAGAGGCGGATGAAAAGCTCATGAAACTTGATGCTTCTCTTTCTGAGACCCAATAAAGAACAATGGATAAGGCATAAGACCTGTTATTTCATGAAATTTACCTTGTATATATGGATTTAATCCACAGATAAAGGGGGCCGTGACACTCAGGGTCTTTCTTCTTTTGCTCAAATATATGAGCCAGTAGTCAGGAGTCAGAAAAAATTTTAAAAAAATAACTCCTGGTTCATTTTCACGAATTGGGCTTTCAGGCTGTTAGGAATATTGACGGCCAGAACCGCTTCATAGGCGATAGCTATTGTTGCAATTTTTCCGCTGAATTTGAAGTTTGTCACCTCCTGCCTCTTTATTTTTAATTTTTAAGTTGCAATATTTTTGGGCAGATTTCTATTTTTTAGCATCCGGCCTGACATTTTTTCCCTTTATATTGTTCATATTAAAGTTTTGGCTAATTATTTGTTTTTATGAACCGTCCTGCTTCTTTGTGATCTTTGGGTCATCTGTTTTAATGGATGGTTATTTGATGAATATTAAGAGATTGAAAGGAGTACTACCCTTCTTACCGGATACCTGAAAAACTCTGATACCCTAACTGGCATACTTTTTGTACTCTTGAATTTTAATTGATGGCTTAACAAATACCTTTAATAATCTCACTTATAGGCATTAGCAGTTTTGGGATAATGACATGCTCTGATTCAAAATCAATCCGGGGAGGATACTCTTTTTTAGAGCGAAAAATCACTGAACTCACGGTGCTCTATGAAATAAGCCAGATCCTTGCCTCCGCCTATGATCCTAAAGAGGCGTTAAACTCTGTCCTGGATATCCTTCATACAAAGATGGGGATGAACCGTGGGACTATTACCCTCTTGAATCCCAAAACTAATGATGAGGTAGCCCACGGGCTGACGGAAAGGGAGCGGGAAAGGGGGAGGTATGAGATCGGGGAGGGGATCACCGGTATGGTGGTCGAAAGGGGTGAACCCCTTATCATCCCGGATGTAGACAAGGAGCCTCTTTTTCTGGATCGCACAGGGGCCAGGAAGGAGATCCGCAAAAAGAACATCTCTTTTATATACGTTCCTATCAAGATAGGTTCTTCTATCTATGGCACCCTGAGCGTGGACCGGCTCTTTAACGAAGAAATCTCATTTGAAGAGGACCTGAGGCTCCTTACTACTATAGCATCAAATGTGGCACAGGCAATCCGGATCAGCCGGATGATGATGGAAGAAAAAATGACCCTTGAAAATGAAAATGTTCGCCTGAGGGAACAACTCAAGGAACGGTATGATTTTTACAATATTGTAGGTGGCAGCAACAAGATGAAAGAGGTCTTTTCCATGATCGAACAGGTTTCATCAAGTGATGCCACTGTGCTGATAAGGGGAGAAAGCGGCACAGGCAAGGAACTTGTTGCAAATGCCATCCATTACAACAGTAGTAGGGCGAAAGCCCCCTTTGTCAAGATGAACTGCGCTGCATTGCCCGAGAATTTGATCGAGGCTGAGCTTTTCGGTCATGAAAAGGGGGCCTTCACCGGCGCCTTTATAAAGAGGATCGGCCGATTTGAACGTGCCCACAGAGGGACTCTCTTTTTGGATGAGATCGGTACCCTCAATGTTACCGCCCAGGCTAAGCTGTTGAGAGTGTTGCAGGAGAAAGAGTTCGAGAGGGTTGGCGGTGCAGAATCCATTCACGTGGATGTAAGGATCATTACCGCCACCAATAAACCCCTGGAGGAAGCCCTGGAGGCAGGAACTTTTAGGGAGGACCTTTACTACCGCCTCAACATCTTCCCTATCTACATGCCCCCATTACGAGAGAGAAAAACGGACATCCTGCTCCTTGCCAATTTTTTCCTGGAAAAATATAGCAAAAAATATGGAAAGGATATTCGGAGGATATCCACTCCTGCGATTGATATGTTGATGAGCTATCATTGGCCGGGGAATGTAAGGGAGTTGGAAAACTGTCTTGAGAGGGCGGTCATCCTCTGCAAAGATCATGTCATTCACAGCTACAACCTCCCTCCCACTTTGCAAACTGCCGCCGAATCCGGCACCCTCCCTTCGGGCTCATTGGACTCTGCCCTGGCAGCCCTTGAAAGGGAGCTGATCATCGATGCCCTAAAAAGCAGCAAAGGATGCATTGTCAGTGCGGCGCAGATACTTCAGACCACAGAAAGAATCCTGGGCCTTAGGATTAAGAAGTATCAAATCAATCCCAAACAATATGGCTGAGACCTGTGCCTTGTCAAAATGCCATCATCAAACAATATCAGCTAGTTATATAGATGAGGATACTTTGCGACATGTAATTAGAGAAGAGTTGTATGCAAGCTGCTAATCAAAGACTAAGTCTTTATTATCATTAAAAAACAGTCTATTATTTTTAACATTATCTTTATATATCAAACCTTAGATCATTAAGAAATTCATGTACAGGAAGCATTTTTATATCTCCCTTAGACTTTTTATGTTTAAGATCATAGACGATTTGAAAGGGGCTTGAACATTTTAGATATTGATGGAAGTGGAATAGAGAGGGTGAAAATTTATCCTCACTCACTTTCACTTCAACCATTGATAGTGGTTTATTATTAATAAGAATAAGAAAATCAACCTCATGTTTTTCTTTATCTCTTATATAATGCAAATTCACTCGATTACCAGTTGTATCCTCAATATAATGGAGTTCGCGCAAAAGGGCACAAGCTACTGTATTTTCTAATTTGGCACCAAAATCACCCTCCACTGCGCCAGTATCATATAGGTAATATTTTGATTCCTTTAAAATACTTCTTGCAATGTTCTGGTGATAAGGTCTTACCGGGAAAATAACATAAAGGTTCTCCAGAATTTGTAACCAATGCTTAATCGTATGAATTGATACCTGAAGATCATTTGCTAACGAGCTATAAGATGTAGGAGAACCAACCCTGGATCTTAATAGATCAATTAATATTTCTATGGACTTGATGTCCCTTACTTTTTCCAGATCTAATAGATCTTCTCTGATAATAGTATCAATATGCGTTCGTCGCCAACGCTTGGCATAAGATTCACTGTTTTTTAAATAGGGCTCTGGAAATCCGCCAAGATTAATTAATCGATTCAAAGCAGGCCCAGGCTCCTCGTTTAAATACTCACAAATCTCTTTCAAAGTTAGAGGGTGTAAACGATAATAAAAAAAACGGCCCGCCAAAGAGTCCCCTCCCTTTTTATAAATATCAAGCCTTGCAGAACCGGTTACCAGTATCGAAGGTGGCACTCCCTCTGTATCATATATACCTTTTATCCAAGTCTTCCATTTTTTCATTTTATGAAGTTCGTCAAAAATAATTAGTTGAGCATCCCTTGTCCATTCTTCTGCTTTGATTATCTTACGATCAGTTGAGGAATCAAAATTTAGATAGGTAAATGAAGAAATTAGTTGCTTGGATAGTGTTGTTTTCCCAACCTGCCTTGGCCCTGACAAAAAAACTATTTTTTATTTAAGATCTTTTAATATATAGTTTTCCAGATAACGGTGCATTTGACTATTATGAATAAAAATTAATAAAAGTCAAGACTATTTTGAAAATGACTTCATTTTGGTAAAAACTTGATCACAACTTAAATATTAGTAAATTAGTAAAAGGGGACTAATTAGTAAAAAGAATTAGTAAAAAGGGACGGATCTATTTATTTTTTTTCTTTCTTTTCTTACCTCTGCATCATTTAATGCCTCATCGATCCACACATATAATTTGGATACTTATGCACTTATATGCAATTCCGTAAATTATCCTTATCCCTCCCCCGTTGTCCCCCTTTCTTTCCCCCCTAAACTTGAATTTTTTTATCAGGAGAACCGTCCCCTTAACATAACAGAATTTTTTAAAGCAGTCCTATCCCTGTGAAGACAAAAGGATTCCAAAGTACTGAGGGTGGGATATAAATTGTTGTAGGAACCGGCAATGGAAGTGGATTAGCAAAAGATATAACGGGAGTCGTCAAAGGGGGAATGCCGATTAATGATGGTAGGTCAACAGGCAGTGTGATAGCTGCTGCTGCACGAGGAAAAGTATAAGTACTATACCCAGGAATGAGCAGTAATGGTGATGGCTGGTATCCGAGAAGATAGGTGCCTGCAGAAATAGAATTGAAATAGATAGGATCAATAGGAAGAACAAATTGGGCTGGGCCCGGCACACAAGTAAAAAATAGCACTGCCAAAACAATACCTATCACGCAAAAAGCCTTAATTCTTTTGTCCATGGGTTTTCTCCTTTGTTTTGGGAAATGGATTTGTGATTAGAATAATTAGCTTTATCTAGACAAAAGTATACCCATGGTTTCCACTCTTGTCAAAGGAAAAATTAACTGAATACTTAGCAGAAGATGAAAAGGAGGATAATTTAATCGCCTAGGAATTTCCATTTTTTTTATGCGGGTTTACGGGTGGGAATAGGGGCCGTTGGGTGGGAATAGGGGACGTTGTTTACTAACCGTACTTTTTGTTGACCCAAATGAGTATGGAAAACAAGATAATTGAAGAGACAATTTATGACTATAGGCGAAGCAGTTTTCTTGATTTCTATGGGATAGACGGTTCTGCACATATTTCTCACATAATTATCAAAAACCAAGGAACTTGCCATAACCGCCCAAAACTTTTAAAATAAAAGATGGGAGTGGATGGGCCACTGGTGGGCTCCCTGGACTTCAAATCCAGTGACGGGTTCTAATAGATCCGAGGTGGGTTCGATTCCCACGCACTCCCGCCATATTTCCTTAAAATTTAATATGTTAATTTTTCCATAGCTTTGTCTATTCTATAAACGTCTTTTAAATCTAAGTTAACTATTCTATATATCTGCCCGGCGAACTATACTGCGAAGATGTTGATCAATCGCATTGTCATAGCCGTGCATCTTAGTGGGTACATACCTTATC
>JBLIRS010000021.1:0-18215 GCA_049472415.1 bacterium
ACCGGCAACGAGATCATGATGCGCCACGGTATACCCATGGCAGGGAATCATCTTATGACGGAGCTCGTGCTGGTAACAGGGGCCGTAGAGGCACTGATAGTTGATTACCAGTGCATTATGCCCTCCCTGGGCAGAATAGCCAAGTGCTACCACACAAAGATGTTCAGCACAAGCGATAAGGCCTATTTCCCGGAGGCGGTGCCTTTTGAGATAACCCCTGAAAATGCCATATCAAAGGCAAGGGAGCTTGTCAAAACGGCCATTATGAATTATCCCAACCGTCAGCAGGGCAAGGTCTTTATCCCGGACACCCCGGTAAAACAGATGACCGGTTTTTCCGTGGAAAGCCTCCTTGAAGCCATGGGCGGCACACTGACACCTATCCTGGATGCCATTAAGGACGGATCAATCAGGGGGGCCGTAGGGATCGTGGGCTGCAACAATCCCAGGATTCAGCACGATTCCTCTCACAGACGCATCATTCAGCATCTTATCGCAAACGATATCCTGGTCCTGACCACTGGCTGTGTCTCCATTGCGGTGGCAAAGGCAGAGCTTAAGACCCTGGATGCCATTAAGCACGCCGGACCGGGTCTGAAGAAGGTCTGTGCGGCATTAGGCATTCCCCCTGTATTGCACATGGGGTCCTGCGTGGACAACTCAAGGCTTCTGGTGCTTACCTCAGCGCTGGCAAATGCCCTGGGTGTTGATATATCCGACCTTCCCGTGGCGGCAGCCGCGCCTGAATGGTACTCGGAAAAGGCAGTTGCCATAGGGACCTACGCGGTCGCATCAGGGATCACCACCTTCCTGGCGCCCATGCCTCCGGTCAGCGGCTCTGACAAGGTAGTGGAACTTCTGACCAACAATCTGGAGGATGTCGTAGGCGCCCGTTTTGTGGTGGAACTGGACCCTGTTATGGCTGCCCATAAAATAGTGGCCCATATCGAAGAAAAAAGACTTGGATTGGGATTGGATTGCTCTTACAGGTGTATCCTTCTGGATACTAATGATATCCATTTCCCAATAGCTGCTGCAAATGTGTCAAAGGCAAGTAATTATACCGCTCATGGTGTTAAATCCAAATCCTGCATTTGAAATCTTTTTTATCATTTTTGGCATTCTAAAGCAGCATGACCGTCTGATAGCAATAGTGCTACTTTTTTATAAATAGTACTATTGCTACTGTAAAAGGAGATGAATGTAGCGGAACCGCTACTTCAATTATATTAAAAATGGTTAATTAAATAATTTTAATATAAATGTATAGAAATAAAATATATATTAATGATATTTAAGCCATTAATACAATATTGGCATGAATTCTGCTCATATAAAATATTAAGAGTTAATGTCCCGGTAAAAGTATTTAATCTTCTCATGCGATAAATCAGAAAAAGGCAGCTAATCTTCTCTCGCTTTCAGAAAAAAAGAATAACAATTCAATATTAAATCAGAAATTAAAACAAATGGTTATTAATAAAATTTATTATAATTGGAAATTAAAAAGGGGAGGGCTTATAAAATGAAGAAAAAAATATTTATTTGTATGCTTATCATTATTACAATATTGGGTTTATTTGGAATAAGGGAAGCCAATGCAACAAGAAGGGCTCCCGATCTAAATAAAGCAATGAAACCCGAAGTTGTACCAAGCTGGCGAACAAAGATTAACGGAAAGTATTTTGATGTATTCGTAGACAGGGTTAAGAAAACGGTTACCATAAAGGGGTTTGTAGGTGACTGGGATGAAATGGATTCAGTAGAAAATCACTTTAGTCTAAGAGCCCCATCTAATTATAAGATTATCAATAAAATTGAATTTGAAAACACTATTAGCGATGAAAGTGATTTTGCGGATTAATAATGAACAAAAAAACAAAAATAGAAACGGAGGTAGTAAATGACTATTAAGCAATTACATGAAAAATTATTCAGAAAAGCATCCACAAACTATCTTGTTTCAATAAATATGGCTTATAATTATTATAAAAATTTGGAAAGGAAGTATAATCAACAAATAAATCCATTTAGATGCCTTACATTGAAAAATATTTTAGAAGCAGATAAAAAGGTTTAGTCCAGATTACTCTCTGTCCATTATTAACGTCCTTTCAGCCGTTAATAAATCATCAGGGTATGTAATTGAAAGCCAGAAACCGGCGCGTATCATTCTGACAGGATGTTTTTTGCTGAGTGATACCATCGTATGAGGTAATGATTGTTCATTCTGGTTGTTATAGATTATCTCTTCTTCAAATATATCCTTTGTCAATACACATGCACCCGTAAAGATTAGATTCCTATGGGAAGTAATCTCAGGGTTGTTTATTATATCAAGCAGATAACCATTCTTTTCTAAACATACACTAAATCTGCCCGGGTCATCTTTTTCTATTACCAACATTGCCAAATCATGTTTTGCAAGCCTTATAAGATCCTTATGATTATAAAAATCGTCTCCCATCATGCAAAGAAAGGGATCATTCCTTATATATGGCCTGGCAGAATTTAGTGCGTCAAATGTCCCCCGCTGTTCCCTTTGCAGGGCGTAACGAATTTTCATTTTTTTATATGCCTCCCCGAAATAATCCCGTATCTGATCAGATAGAAATCCAACGACTATTATTACCTCGTCTATGCAGTCCGGAAGGGAATCCAATGAATATTTAAGGATAGGGCGTCCCGAAACCTCCAGCATCGGTTTTGGCTTATTATGGGTTAAAGGGCGTAATCGCGTCCCCTCACCTGCCGCAAAAATGACTGCCTGCATGATAATAATCAATCCTTTATCAAGCCTTTAATAATCTCTCCGGCTTTTTCTTCTTTTCTCTTGATGTCATAAAAAAGTTTCAGTTGATTTCCTGACTTATTTAGATTCTGTTCATAAAGGGTATCATAATTCCTTGAATCCAGTTGAAAATAGGATTGCGTATAAGCGTCCTCCAAAAATCTGGAAGAAAGCTCCAGGGCAATTGCAGCCGCTGAGGCCGGAACTGCCAGAAGTTCTCGATCTCCCACAATCCGGCTGGCTTCATGAAAATAGCCTTCCATCGCCGCGCTAAACAGTTCCATGTCGAAATACACATGACCGGAGTCCTCGCCTCCGGGATTACACCAGGAACGGACAGCGTCACCCATCTCCAGGGATATGCTCCCCTTTCGCAGGGTGTCCAGGTCAATCAGGCATATTGCCTTATTTTCAGACAGCCCGAAAAGAATGTTATTGAATTTTAAATCACCATGAAGGATATGCCGGGGATTAAATTCAGGGATTTCTAACAATTGATACGATTTTAAGATATCATTTTTTATTGATAAAATTTTTTTGTCTTCACAACCTTTAAGGCTGCTGCAGAGCCGATCCATAAAGAATTCAGTCCTGTGCCAATTTTGTGACTTGTGCTCGAATCTATAATCCAGGGCCGAAAGGACCCTGTGAAATCTTCCAACTAAACGGCCGGCTGAGTCTGCGAATTCGATACCAGGTATAGCATCAAATGTTCTTCCTTCAATAAAGGTCATCATCCGCCAGGAATCGCTACCCTGCTTATACAGAACACCGCCACCATTTCTATGGATTAATAAAGGTGTTATTAATCCATTATCCCTGAGAAAAGATGATACCACATCAATATCTTCCGTTACCGAATCGGGAAATATTCTATGAAGCTTCTGTAATATGTATTTATTTTTATCCGTTTCAACAAGGAATGTTTTGTTTATCAGCCCTTTCTCTATAGGGTTAACCGATATTACCCCTTCTATGTCGAACGCTTTAATAATCGTTTTTAGGTTCTCTAAATCCATATACCCTTTACATACTTTCTGAATCAGTTTTATTTATTAATAATCTGCTATAACCTGTTTTGCATTATTGTATAAGTCTATGGAATGACTCCCCTTTAAATCCATGGAGTCTGTGCGGAATGAATTAATACATGGGTTCTAATTATCTACAATATTTAATTTCTTGAATATGGACCTTAGATATTCATTAAGATCTTCAATATCCTTCCGGGCAACTTCAAACACTTGTTTGAGATCTACTTTGCCGTACTCATGTACAATGAGATTCCTGAATCCAACTGCAGCAACCATCTTTTCCGTAAGGCTGCCATCCAGATAACCTCTTTCTTCCAACAGATAAAACATCTCGTTTGTGCTTCCTGGCGCCCCGCAACCCTCTTCACTAATAATATGAGCGGCGATATCGATACAATTTTGAATAGCCATTTGCAGATTGAATAATATACTGTCTTGCCGGTCAAGATCATTCAGAAAGGTCTGCAAATCGGTATCGCATTTTTCGATTACCCGGTTTAAGTGCCTTTTTACAGAGCCTGCTTTTGCCAATATAATATTACGGTCGACCAAGGTTATCCTTTCGTAACTTTTTTAATCAGCCCTGATTGCATTTTATCCCTATAATATGCAAAATCCGTTATCCTTGAGAACATGACCATTTTAAACCGGGATAACTCTTCCGGATCATTAATCAGGAGACATTTTCCATTTGAAAAAATTTGACGTAGAAGTTCCTCACCGGCCGAATTCAATATTACAGGGTGGATATCATTTCTTAAGATGCGGCCCAATTCCATAATGGATTTTTTAATGATTGTTTTCTTATGCTCCTGATACTCTAAGTGATTTCTATCTAAAAGGATGCCTATGTCAATATCACTCGAATGGCATTCCTTCCCTTTGGCATACGATCCAAACAAATAGACCGCAATTATTCCCTTTTTATTTTTGAAATATTTTATGATCTTTTCCTTTAATAATTCTATGTCCTTCACCTCATTCAATCCAAAAATAACTAACCTTTATGACTGATATATTATTGATAATAGATCAATATAACATTCATGGTCCCTATATTCAATATTTAAAATAGGTATATTTCTTGACATAGGCAGTGCCTTAGTTTATACATGAATGAAGCATACAGCTCTTTGCAATTGTAATACTCAATAAAATCCATAGGATTACTTATCATCTGAAACTTAAATATGACCTTAAAGGAGGCCAATTGAGAATGAAGATGACTGGTACAAAATAAATCATTAGGATTTTTGTCAATAAGGGGGAAATATTATGCAAAAAAGAAAATCATTGTTAGCCTATTTATCAATTCCGTTGCTGGTTTCCTTTCTCATATTCACGGGTTGTGAAAGAAAGATCTCCTTAGAACAGAAACTACCTGAAAAACTGGAGACCGATCAAGCCTTTATCGATCTGAAAATCAATCTCCTGGATAATGGCCCTCAACAGCTTAATCAAACCGGAGATTGCGAATTAATCCTTAAGCCTAATATCCGTATGGGAGAATTTTCGCTGGAGTTGAGCGCCGCAGGCAGCATTATTATTCAGCCGTTCGATGATTTTCAAAAGAAAGCGCCCGGGCAGGGGATGTTGAAGGATATCCCTGTTCACACAAGGTTCCAGACTATTATCCACTCCATGGAAAAAGATGAACAGATGAAAATAAGGATACCGTTTAAATTAGAAAAACCGGGTTATGGATATATGGCTGTGAGGCTACTTTCACCCGAAGGAAAACCCGCCGAATATTCCAATGGATTGACCCTCTATGCATTAGGGCGGAATGATAGGATTTTCTATAGTGAGCATAGCATTATGGATCTGGATGCTCAAAGCCTGAGAGATGAGTTGGAAAGGAAGGGGATGGATAAAGAGACCATTGAATATGAGATAAAAAAACTTAAACGAGGCGGGGCAAGTTTAAACAAAAGTTCCAGAGAGGGGACCAATAGCTCCAAAAGGCTTCATGACGGGCAATCTTACAATTCCGTCACCATAGACGGGCATATACGTTTTACAGATTCCATCGGCGGGGTTCATCCTGTCCGCTTTGCTACGGTCAATATAATGGACCAGGAAGCCATCCCACCGGACCAATTGGTTGTGACCACGCAAACCGATGAGAACGGCTTCTATTCAGTCACTGTTGATGACAATGACGGTGATGGGACCGGAAGGGACATATACGTGGTTGTCCGGGCTGACGGTGATACCGTACAGGTTGAAGATTACGGGATTAATCATGACGTTGCCACCGGAGACGTATGGGAACTGGATTCCAATCCTCCCGTTGTTGACGTGCAGGATAATACAACGCAAACAATAAACATCACCGCCACCAATAACGTCGTGAGCCCGCAAAATGTCGCCTTTGAGCTATACGAGGCCATGAACACCATATCCCGATATCTGCCGGAGCTGGGTGAGCCTCTGCCGGCCAAGCTACCGATACGCTATCCTAGGTTTGGATCTACAGTGGCCAGTTTCAGCCCCACGGACATATGGATAAAGATCCCCGACGTAAAGGTCCATGACTGGGATGTCCATCATCATGAATATGGGCATTACATTCAGCATATTTACGGAACTGCCGATAACCCGGGAGGGCCACACTCCTCCTGTAATAACCTGTGCGTCACCAAAGGTGATAAAGATCAGGGGGTGCGCATGTCCTGGGCCGAATCATGGCCCACATTTTTCGGCACCATGGCCCAGAATGAGATGGGGCTGGATGCCTTAGGTATACCAAACCTTGGGGATGTCCGTTACACCTGTCCAACAAATGGCCTGGATTATGATCTGGAAGACGAGACCGACGGCTGTAATAACGGGGAAGGCTGTGAGCGGGCCCTTATGCGGATATTCTGGGACCTGTATGATAATGCCAATGATGACGGTGATCAGGATGTGAATCTGGGCGCCCAAGATCTGTGGGATGTCATCAAGGACAATCAGCCCCTCACCTTTTCGTCTTTTTGGAATTATCTGACACTTGATAAAACCGAGGCGGAAAGGATTGCCTATGGGAGGATATGCACACGTTACGGGATTGCCCCTGAAACCACAATACCTGCCGATGGTACTGTTTACGCAGGCGGGGCTTCACCAACCTTCCAGTGGAATGGAAATATGGGATGCGATACGGGAGGCAATGCCCGCTATTCCATACGTTTTTACAACAATGACCTTACTGCACTTATCTATTCCTCACCCTGGCAAAACGGGACCTCCTTTATCCCAAGCGGAGATCAGATCAACCAGATATTTGTGGGTCCTGATTCCACTCTCAGGTGGATCGCGAGCAGCAAAGACCTGAGCGCACCCGAAACCGGGGCATATTACGGTAACCCACATACCATTGTTGATAACTATGATGTGCCTGACCGCAATCCTGTGGACATTATACTTGCCCTGGACCTTTCCGGAAGTATGGCAAATCCCGTTCCGGGGAGCGATTTCCCCATGAGCAAGCTCGAACTGTTACAGCAGGCCACAGAGGTCTTCATCAGGACCTGGGCCATGCACGCCATAGACGGCGACAGGCTGGGTGTGATTTACTTCAGCACACATACGAGCTCAGTAGCGGGTGCGGTTTCTCCATACCTGGTGGGTGTCGCCACAGATGCGGAGACAATCATTAATGATATCAAGGGAAAAACAGCCGGTGTTTGCACGGCGATCGGAGGGGCGATCCAGGTAGGTTTCAACAGCCTGACAGACGGGGATAACAAAAAGGTCATGTTGCTGTTCAGTGACGGTGAGCAGACAAAAAATCCTTTTGTGGACGAGGAAGGTATTCCCTCGCGTCTGAAGATTCGCCAGGTGCCTGACGGAGGCACTGTCCCCTTTGGAGGCTATTGGTGCGGGGACAGCGGGCTTGCCAATAATCCGGAAGGAAATCCCATTGTTCCGGACGGCACTACGTTGGAAGGCCATCATATCCAGATTCATACGATAGGTGTGGGGGTCGCAGGGGCTGACTTTGAAGAGCTGATAGAGCGCATGGCAAGTGAGACAGATGCCCTGCACCACTATACATCCCTGCCGGATGAGGACCTGGATATCTTTTTTACCAATGATCTCATAAACAGCCTGAAGACCGGGACCCTGGAGATTGTGAAAACTGAACAGGGGAACCTTTCACCCAAAGAGACCCGTCACCTTTCCATTCCCGTCAACCTGGCTTCAAAATCCCTTACCTTAGTGCTCTCATGGAAGGGTGAATCGAATCCCGATGCCATACTGACTACCATTACCCTCCCTGACGGCTCCACAGCTACGGCAGATAAAACAGATCGTGGTCCGTTCTTTTCCATTCATAAGTTTGAATTTCCCTATGAGACTAAGGATAGCGCTTACCATAGTCACAACGGCAACTGGCTGATCACCCTGCAGGGCCAATCACGGGCTGAACTGATAAAATATCAGGTCACTGCAATTGTGGATGAACCCTGTTTTGATTATGAGTTTGATTTTCCCCGCACCTGCTATTGCACAGGTGACAGGATAATTTTAAGGGCAAAGCTTTTACAGGATAACAAACCCCTCAGAAAAGCAGAAGGCATATGGGTTGATATTGCATCACCGGCTTACTCAAGCATGAATATTCAGGCAAAATATCTCCCCCAGATTGATATGAAAAGGGATGACACTAGAATGGCCTCGATGAAGAGAAAGATCCTTTCATGGCTCAGGCGGAATAAGGATGATTTCACTTATCAGGACCGCTTGACGGAATTATTGCGGACAAATCCCGAAGTCGCCCGGTTGCTGAATGCAAAACGATCGGACAGTATACGGCTTTACGACGACGGTCAGCCCCGCCATGGAGACAAGATCGCGGGAGACGGCATCTATTCCAACATCTATCCGACAACCCGGGTTCCTGGCAATTACCAGTTCAAGCTCAATATAATAGCCTCTTCAGCCTGCGGGAGGGTGGAACGTTCCGCAATCACCTCCACCCTGGTCCGTGTAAAGGACTTCGATCTCACTAACAGCTTTATCGCCGTCAAGACTATAGAGGACGGTTTGTACGCTATCCTCATAAAACCGCAGGACCGCTTCGGAAACCTTCTCGGTCCAGGTCATGGCCGGGATATCAAAATATATTCATCAAGCGGCAGGCTCACAGGGAACTGGAACGACAACCTTGACGGCATCTATTATCATCTAATCAAAGCCAAGCCGGGTGACAATCCCCGTATCAATATCCGAATTCATGGCAGGGATTTTATGCAGACCAATCTCGCCACCTTGGCAAAAATGGGAAAAAAGACCTCAATATATAAAATTTGATGTGAAAGAGAAAAATAGCCGATTATTTAAAAGAGAGAAACTGATGCTGATTTTTGATAATAGGTTTAATTGTAGTAACATCTCTATAAATTAAGGCCCTTTGATCTGATATGCGGTTCCTGAAGGAATGAAACGATTAATCTTGAAGAAAGGAGGCCTAAAATTCTTACCAAAATAAAAAAACCGGACAGACCAATGGAAAAGGAACACGACAATCTGAACTCTTTAAAATTAGTGCTTTGGAACTCCGGGAATGAAAATATAAAAAAGGAGGTCAAGATTGTTTTGCCGGATGGTGTTGATATTCAGGATGCCAAAGTCGTATCATCCCTGAATCCTTTAAATAATGTTCAGGTCAATGTAGATCCGGTTTCCAGAAACACAGTGGTTATCAATTTTGATAATTTGTCGATGAAAGAGGGATGTCTTATATCCTTACTCCATACCAATTCAAAAGAAGAGGCACAAGAGAATCTTTTAAAAAAGGGGATATCCGACCTGGAGAAAGATCTGCCAAATCACCTAAAAAAGGAGATCTCGAATTAGATCTCAAATTTAGGTTGACTTTCTAATAAAATACATCCACAGGGCCAGCCGGACTTAATAAATAATAATAGAATGCTATATAGCCAGCAAACCTCCTGATATAGGTCCTGATCCTCTAATACAGGTTCTGATCAATGATGTAACCAATTCCAAAGCCCTTATCCAACAAATTATCTTTAAACTGTGTTACATCGATCTTTTTATTCATAAGCATTCGGTATATGCCGACGGACTTGATATCTTCCACCAGTTGAAACCCGACAATCCGGTTATCAGACAGATACAGTTTTCTCAGGACATCGTCCCTGCGTATACACATTTCCTCCCCTTCCGTTATACCGGCAGCAATAATTTTGATACCAAGATGTTTTAGGCTATGCATGTTTTCAGCCCCTTCATAGGAGACATCCCACCCCAGTATCCTTTGGGCAACTAAACGGCCCTGGGCGACCGCATTTGGGAAAATGGCATGCACATATCTTTTACCGGTTAATAGATCCGGAACTTCGGCTACATCTCCAGCAGCGTATACATCGGGAAAATTGGTCTGAAGATGCTCATCAACCGGTATGCCCCAATTGGTTTGGATGCCGGATCCTTTTAAACATTCTATATTGGGCCTTACCCCTGTCGCTGCAATCAAAATCTCTGCATTTAATGTCTCTCCTGATTCCAGTTCCACGGACTCAGCATGGGCATCCCCTCCAAATCCCTTTACCCTTGTTCTTAGCCGAACATCAACATTCTTTTCCTTTACTAATCGAAGGGCCATTTCTGCCGTTTCAGCGTCCAGGCTGCTTGGCATAATCTGGCTGCCCATCTCCAAAAGGGATACATTTAGACCCAGCTTGCTGAGGAGAATGGCAATTTCAACACCGATAAAGCCTGCACCCACAATGATTGCTTTATGCAAAATACCTTTACGAATCTCTTTGACCATTCTATCAGCGGCCAGGAAAGATTTGAAATTGTAAATGCCGGGTTTATCTGCCCCTGGTAATGGAGCATAAGGACGGCTTCCTGAAGCAATCACCAGTCTGTCATAATTAAACTTCCCACCGTCAGCCAGGCGAATTGCATGATCTTCGGGTATGATCTCCACAACTTCTTTCTCAGGCCTATAGTCCAGTTCGAGGGTTTCCGGAACATCTTTCCACCTCCATAGGTGAGATTCCCGGTCAGTCATGAAATAGTCTATCATTGCAGGTGGTGAATATGGAGGGGAAGGCTCACTGGAGAATAGAAGGATTTCTTCACGATAATTATTCTGCCGCAAAGTCTCTGCCACAGTTATACCTGCAGGACCTGCTCCTATGATAATTATTTTCATTGGCGTCTCCTAATGCTTATTAAGAGGTTGTATCCGGCATGGGAATGCTGTCAGGTTCGATAAAAGGCAGTCCCAGTGCCTTGCGTTTTTTTTCGATGTGCCGTTGAATAAGAACGGCGGCTGCTTCCGGGTCCGGCTCAACGGCAAAGGTCGCACCGACGACATCCTCTAACCCCTCTGCCAATAGACTGACAACATTAGGGCTTCCAAAGATAGGTGGTTGAACCCCCAGCACTGTGTAAATTCCGGAAGCCACAACATACGAACCTATGGATACTGCCTTTTCCGAATACCATTCAGGAGCCGCGCCGGCAAGCGGAAGGGCGCTTATATCCACACCAAGGAAATTGGCGAGGGCCGCTGCCAGCACCAAAATACGGGTATTATCCACACAGGACCCCATGTGGAGTACAGGGGGGATGCCCAGTGCTCTGCAAACGGCGCCCAGGCCGGGTCCTGCCATATCAGCGGCGTCCGGCATCATATGACCAGCCTTGCCGTTGGCTATGGCAGCGCAACCTGTAACCACGACCAGGATATCTTTCTCGATAAGCCTCTGGGTCAGTGTGACGTGCGCGTAATCATGCCTTATCTTTGGATTGTTGCAGCCTACCACACCTACGGCGCCACGGATCTTCCCCTCTTTGATGGCGTTGACGAGAGGCTCCGGTGTGCCGCCAAGGGCGCCTACTATAGCCTCTACAGAGAAGCCTGCCATCATATTTGTAGGTTCAACAGGTATATTCACACGCTCAGGGACTCTGTTGACGAAGTTCTCAATCGCCAGCCGTACGATATCTTTGCCAATCTCAAGCCCACGCTTGGGATCAAAGGAAATATGGATCGCGCCTTTAAACTTTGCCTTGTCAAAGGTGGATACAACCTTTGTGTGGAAGCACTTGGCAACATCGGTCACTGCGGGCATTATGCATTGATAGTCAACAATCATTGCCTCCAGTGCCCCGGTCATGATGGTCAATTCCTGCATGAGATGGTTGCCTGCCATGGGGATGCCTCTTCTCATCAATAACTCATTACCTGTACAGCAGAGTCCCACCAGGTTTATCCCTTGCGCCCCCTTTTCTGCAGCCAGATTAACCAGCTCAGGGTCCTGTGCGGCCCGCACAATTACATCAGAGAGCATGGGATTATGTCCGTGAAGCGCAATATTGACGTGATCGGGTTTGAGGACCCCGAGGTTTACGCGTGATTGAACGGGGTTTGGTGTGCCGAATAGGACATCGGAGATTTCGGTTGCAACCATGGACCCGCCCCAACCATCGGAGAGACTGGTGCGAAGTGCGTGTAACAGGATATTGACATAATCATTATCAACACCCATATGGGTCCGATGCAGCACCTCGACATTCTCTCTGTCGATACCACGGGGTATTATACCCAGTTTCTCCCAGACAGCCTTTCGGGATTCAGGCACCCTGTTAACAAAGGTGAGACACTCCTTCCGGGTTCCATAATCCTCCATTATCTCCCATGCGAGATCTTTTGCAATCTCTTTTGGTTCACGTCCGTCTACAGGGACTCCATATTCCGTCGCCAGTCTTTTAAGTTTTTCAACATCGGTTATTTCATAGGCTGTTGTCTCTCCCTGGCCTGTATGGTATAGGGCCTCCAATATGTCCCTCCCATGATCGGAATGGGCAGACGCTCCTGCGGCAATGGATCGTGCGAGGTTACGGGATACAACTATATCCGCGTCCGCACCGCAAACCCCTCTCTTAGGCCCTGTTTCGTCAAATGGGTCGATACGGCAAGGCCCCATCGCGCAGTTGCGGCAACTAAGTCCAAGAGCACAGTATCCGCATTGGGGTTCCTGATCAGCCAGCCGGTCCCATGCAGTCTCGATGTTTTCTGCTTTTGCAATGCTCAACATGTCCTGAGCATCTGTGTGGATGCTGAATTTATCAAAATCCTGACCTTGTCTGTTTCGATTATGCATGCCTGCCATTATAACCTCCCTAAGTTATCGTTTGTTCATTTTATCAACTTTTTTGCCCCATTCACGCCAGGATTCCATATGCTTGGGGGCACGTAACATCTCTGGCTTAATCTCGCCCACAGCCATTGAAACTTCCTTAGATAGCCGCGTGCGAGCCGACTTTATGAGATCATTCAATTCACCAAACACCAGTGCACCAACCTTACAGGCTTCGACACAGGCAGGGACCTTCCCTTTGCGCCGGCGATCGATACAATGATCGCATTTTACTGCGACAGACTTGCCAGGTCCCGAATCCTGTTGGGGGCTAAAGGTGAGTACATCAAAAGGACAGACCATTGCGCACATTGCGCAGGAGATACACTTCTTCCCATCGACAAGAACAATACCATGATCGGAATCGCGACTGATGGCTCCAGTAGGGCAAACTCCCATGCATGGAGCCGGATCGCAGTGACGACACTGATTAGGCAGAGAGGAGTTAAGGCACAGCCCTGGTGCAACGAGAATACGGGGACGCGGAGTGATACGTTCATAAATCGCCTTGTAAAGATTCTTGCTTTCGGAATGTTCGATTGCACAGGCTATCTGACATTGTTTGCAGCCGATACACCGTTCAGGATTGATAAAAACAGTCTTCATATGGGTTGCCTCCTTTTTTAAGCGGAAAGGCTAATATACTCCTTTTAACCTCCCGCTTGACGAAAAGGGAATGTAAGAATGATCGTGATTTTTCTTCTTTTAATATCCGGTTGCATAAACTAAGGGGGGTGTCTTTGCAAAGGAAATTAAGTAATATAAAGTTAAAGATTCTGCTGTCGCTTACTTCTCACAATAATTCCGTAATTTGAAAATTACAGATTAATAATATAAAGGGTTTGTCTTAAACTCATTTTTGGATATAAATTATATGCTGAAAATACAATTACTTAAGCAGACCGTGCTTTTCTTTCAGCAAACATATTTTCTTTATCGGACAAACAATAAAAATATATCTAAGGATTTTAAATCTGTCAATAAGAAACAGGATTCTCTATGGGGAATGCAAGCTTTCGGTTCCGGTCTATGACTAAAGAAGGAGAACAAATTTAAAAAGGGGTCTTAATTGGTAACCTTGGTCATGGCTTGAGATACATGCCTTTCAATATATATTACGAATTCATTAATTTGTAACTCAAGCATTGAAAGTTGTTTTTCTGCGCCCTTAAGTCGTTTTTCTTTACCCATTTTTTCCAATTTCAAGGCTGTATCTTTGATTCCTGATATATTAAAATTCGTTAAGGAACCTGCCAGTCTATGGGCAGCCCTTTCAACAGATTCAGGATTATTTTCAAGGATCATTTTGCGTATCGTTTCAATCTGGTTCGGATAGGTTTCCAGAAATATTTCAAATATTTCTTTAAAGAATTCTAAGTCGCCATCAAAATTGCTTGTAATTATTGCCATATCAAAATCAGGATCATACGAAATCTCTTTTGGATTTTTCTTGGTATTTTTATTATCCGGTTGATTTCCATGACATATTTCAGTCATAAAGCCCTTTATTCCCTGGCTGTTTTTCTTGTTCCTGGACTTAATAATTGACTGGGTTTTGGTCATAGGATCCTCTTAAAATGATATTGCAAAATAATTTTTGTATTCCTTATATAAATCGTCTTTTTTAAAAATTTTCGCTGATTATTTTCTCTGATACTTTTTAGATAATAAGAAATAATACCCATAATTCCGGCTGGTAACTTTTCATTTGTCTTTAAAACTTGAATTTTGCTTGCAATGATTATTAAATACAATTATAATTATAAAATATTCCCTTTTCTCATTGTTGTCTAAGAAATATTGCATCCAATTATTTACTCATTATTGTCAGATTGTTTATGATCATAGTCGGGTTTTTATTTTTGTTGGTTTATTATATTTTGACATAATGATTCGGATATATATCATATTTAGTTTAATCATATATGGCCAAAAAAAGAAATAAAGAGGAATAAATAATGATAAATCAATTTTATTGTTATTTTTTTATTCTGTCCTAACTGAAAAGCTTACTTAAACTTTAACCTTTTAAGGAGGAGGGGGATAATGTCAAAGACATTGGTAGAAATGGCTGCCGAAATAGTAACAGCACAAGCATCAAATACACAGATGTCATCGGAAGAAATTAGCGATACCTTAAAAAGATTATTTTTTACACTTAAAGACATTAAAGATAAAGAAGAAGGTGGGGACACCTTATTTGAAGTCGCTGGCGCAGAAAAGGGGCAGGCTGTTGTTGCGTCAAAGGATTCTATTCAAAGAAACAAGATCGTTTGTCTGGAATGTGGCAAGGAGTTTAAGCAGCTTTCTAAATCTCATTTAAAGACCCATGATTTAACACCCAAGGATTACAAAAAAAAACATGGCCTTAAAGCTGGCCAGGCTTTAGTAGCTAAGTCGCTAACGGCAAAAAGAAGAAAATTGGCAAAGGAAAAGAAGCTGGGCAGCAAGCTTGCAGAATACCGCAAAAAAAAGGCTGCCGGTAAAATCGCGTGATTATTGTAGCTGGTTTTTGGAAACCTTATAAGTAACTTACTTAAGATTTTTTTAGGGAGCTGGTCCGGTCGGCTTGTTGTTCTGCTGATTAGAAATTTATAGGGGGATTTATTCTTAATATCATGAGGATTGTGGTAATTGGGGATATTCATGAAAGTGTCGGAAATTTGGCCGGAATAAATGATATATCCAAGGCCTTATGTGTAATTATTAACGGAGATCTAACTAATGTCGGGGGGATTGATCGGGCAAAAAAGGTTATTGAGTATATAAATCTTTTTAATCCCTCCGTATATGCCCAGGCTGGTAATTTCGACAGAAAAGAGGTGGAAACATATCTGATTGAGCAAGGTATCAGCCTGCATGGTAATGGATTTATAAAGGGGAACATTGGAATTTTTGGCGTTGGGGGATCAAACAGAACCCCTTTCGGCACCCCTAACGAGTTTGATGAAAATGAAATAGAATCTTTCATATTTCAGGGCTACAAGAAGGTGAAAAATGCGCCCCTGAAACTCTTTATCTCACATGCTCCGCCTTTTAATACATCAGTAGATATTGTTACCAGTGGCCAGCATGTAGGGAGCAAGGCTGTAAGGGATTTCATTGATCATTATCAGCCTGATGTGTGCATAACCGGCCATATACATGAGGCAAAGGGAGAAGCTAGGATTGGGCAAACCAAAATAATAAATCCAGGACCATTTAAGAATGGAGGCTACGTCGAAGTCGCTGAAGAAAAAGGTTTTTTAAAGGCGATTTTGATGCAATAATTGCTGTTTTCATTTGACTTGTTGATATCTTAACCGGGTAATTCCTACCAAGGATTTTTATGCTCGAAAAAATTCGTGGTTTAATTGACTGGTAATACTGTTAATGTCATAATGCACTAAGATCTTACAAATAAATCAATAGGAATTTTACAGGGGGATAAGGATGAAAATCGAGGTTAAAAGAGCAAACAAGGATGAAATGGAAAAAAAGGGTGTAACTTCCTGGCCGATCTGGGAAAAAGGGATTTCGAAATTTGATTGGCACTATGATTCGACTGAAGAATGTTACTTGCTGCAAGGTGCGGTTGAGGTAGTCACTGAAGAAGGCGAAAAAGTGGAATTTGGAAAAGGTGATTTCGTGACCTTTCCCAAAGGACTCTCCTGTACCTGGGACATAAAGGAGCCTGTAAGGAAACATTATAATTTCAGATAAAAAATAGGAAAATCATACCTTTAAAAAATACAAATGACTTCTTACCTGATCTTTTTGCGAGCCTTCAGGGCTTGAAACCTTCCTTATATATAATGACTTTTCGAGGCTTGATGCAACATTTCGCAACGCTATGTCTCTGTTATGTCTAAAATATAAATCATAAAAAAAATATAAAAACAAATAATTAAGGGGTGTCGGCCATTATCCCCTTATGGCATCTTTAATGCAAATTAAGAATATATATTAAAAATACCTTGTTCTTTTAAAATCTTATCACATTTTACCCTTTATCTTTTTTCATGTTATTTAAAAAATAAAGGGGGGATAATTATGTTTAGTGTAATTATATGGATAGCAATTTTGGGGATTTTAAGTATTCTTTGTGTATGGATTTCAAATATTGGTCATCAAAAAGAGTAATGGTTTTTTTTATTAACCGTCTAGTTTTTTAGCTTGTATTATTCATAATACAATATACGGTTTCGTATTTTACTATCTCTTAAAAGAGGACCGTTTCTTACGGAAAACTTATGATAGTAAAGCTCCCCCCAGGCTTACTATCCAAATTTTCAGGATATCAAATAAAAATAATCCATTTAGATTGGATGGAGAGATTTTTTATAAAAAGATCGCTTCTATTTTTCATTATTAAACGTACAATCTTTATGAGAACAAAATAATGATTAAAATCATACGAATTCAATTCATTTTGAGGATGAACCGCGGCATCGTGAAAAGCGAAGAATTTAAGCAATAGGATTTTGCTTCGCTTATTCGCGATTATAAACAATCTGATTGATTGTTATTTAATATAAGGGAAGGGGGTGATATGGTCAGTATTTTATAATATAAATCCAACTATCGTTTATAAGTCAACCACAAAATCAACTTTAAGATTAGTTGGGGGGTTAGGCATGTTTAAGTTATCAGACATAAGAAAACTTTTTATTTTATTAACTGTTACTTTTATGATAATGTTTATCATTCCAAATTTGGCTGCTGGTCATGGCGGTGGTATGAGCAGCGGCATGAGCAGCATGAGCATGATGAGCAGCATGGGCATGAGTAGCATGGGCGGCTGTTGCGGTGGCATGACTGGTTATTATAGTGGTTATTATGGCAGTTATTATCCTACCACTTCAGCGGACTGGCTGGGTAGGTATACTCCCTATGCAACAACTATCGGAAGCCCATATTCGGCTTATGGATATTCACCTTATTACAACACCAGGATCGGTAGTTTGCTCGGAACATCCTTGGGAGGATACGGCGGACTTTACGGTTATGGAGGGGGAGTCTCAAACACCTATACTACTTATGTTCCAGGCGGTCAGATAAGTACGACAGTTCCGAGTTATGGCGGCTATGGCTTAGGTGGTGGTTACGGGTATGGGTATCCATATAACTATAGCATTAATAATCTGTTGATTTGATTTAGCTGATTGTTAGTATAATATAAATTTATTAAAGAAAGCCGTTAGTCCTTTAATCCCCTCTGCTCCAATGTGGAGGGGATTA